>NZ_JAMJFW010000109.1:0-2962 GCF_023544405.1 Enterobacter cloacae complex sp. OE43NF | reverse complement strand
GAAGTGAAACATCTTCGGGTTGTGAGGTTAAGCGACTAAGCGTACACGGTGGATGCCCTGGCAGTCAGAGGCGATGAAGGACGTGCTAATCTGCGAAAAGCGCCGGCGAGGTGATATGAACCCTTGACCCGGCGATGTCCGAATGGGGAAACCCAGTGCAATCCGTTGCACTATCGTTAACTGAATACATAGGTTAACGAGGCGAACCGGGGGAACTGAAACATCTAAGTACCCCGAGGAAAAGAAATCAACCGAGATTCCCCCAGTAGCGGCGAGCGAACGGGGAGCAGCCCAGAGTCTGAATCAGCTTGTGTGTTAGTGGAAGCGTCTGGAAAGTCGCACGGTACAGGGTGAAAGTCCCGTACACGAAAACACACAGGCTGTGAACTCGAAGAGTAGGGCGGGACACGTGGTATCCTGTCTGAATATGGGGGGACCATCCTCCAAGGCTAAATACTCCTGACTGACCGATAGTGAACCAGTACCGTGAGGGAAAGGCGAAAAGAACCCCGGCGAGGGGAGTGAAAAAGAACCTGAAACCGTGTACGTACAAGCAGTGGGAGCACCTTCGGGTGTGACTGCGTACCTTTTGTATAATGGGTCAGCGACTTATATTCTGTAGCAAGGTTAACCGTATAGGGGAGCCGAAGGGAAACCGAGTCTTAACTGGGCGTTAAGTTGCAGGGTATAGACCCGAAACCCGGTGATCTAGCCATGGGCAGGTTGAAGGTTGGGTAACACTAACTGGAGGACCGAACCGACTAATGTTGAAAAATTAGCGGATGACCTGTGGCTGGGGGTGAAAGGCCAATCAAACCGGGAGATAGCTGGTTCTCCCCGAAAGCTATTTAGGTAGCGCCTCGTGAACTCATCTTCGGGGGTAGAGCACTGTTTCGGCTAGGGGGCCATCCCGGCTTACCAACCCGATGCAAACTACGAATACCGAAGAATGTTATCACGGGAGACACACGGCGGGTGCTAACGTCCGTCGTGAAGAGGGAAACAACCCAGACCGCCAGCTAAGGTCCCAAAGTCATGGTTAAGTGGGAAACGATGTGGGAAGGCCCAGACAGCCAGGATGTTGGCTTAGAAGCAGCCATCATTTAAAGAAAGCGTAATAGCTCACTGGTCGAGTCGGCCTGCGCGGAAGATGTAACGGGGCTAAACCATGCACCGAAGCTGCGGCAGCGACACTCTGTGTTGTTGGGTAGGGGAGCGTTCTGTAAGCCGTTGAAGGTGGCCTGTGAGGGTTGCTGGAGGTATCAGAAGTGCGAATGCTGACATAAGTAACGATAAAGCGGGTGAAAAGCCCGCTCGCCGGAAGACCAAGGGTTCCTGTCCAACGTTAATCGGGGCAGGGTGAGTCGACCCCTAAGGCGAGGCCGAAAGGCGTAGTCGATGGGAAACAGGTTAATATTCCTGTACTTGGTGTTACTGCGAAGGGGGGACGGAGAAGGCTATGTTAGCCGGGCGACGGTTGTCCCGGTTTAAGCATGTAGGCGGAGGTTCCAGGTAAATCCGGTACCTTTTTAACGCTGAGGTGTGATGACGAGGCACTACGGTGCTGAAGTAACAAATGCCCTGCTTCCAGGAAAAGCCTCTAAGCATCAGGTAACATCAAATCGTACCCCAAACCGACACAGGTGGTCAGGTAGAGAATACCAAGGCGCTTGAGAGAACTCGGGTGAAGGAACTAGGCAAAATGGTGCCGTAACTTCGGGAGAAGGCACGCTGATATGTAGGTGAAGCCCCTGCGGGTGGAGCTGAAATCAGTCGAAGATACCAGCTGGCTGCAACTGTTTATTAAAAACACAGCACTGTGCAAACACGAAAGTGGACGTATACGGTGTGACGCCTGCCCGGTGCCGGAAGGTTAATTGATGGGGTTAGCGGCAACGCGAAGCTCTTGATCGAAGCCCCGGTAAACGGCGGCCGTAACTATAACGGTCCTAAGGTAGCGAAATTCCTTGTCGGGTAAGTTCCGACCTGCACGAATGGCGTAATGATGGCCAGGCTGTCTCCACCCGAGACTCAGTGAAATTGAACTCGCTGTGAAGATGCAGTGTACCCGCGGCAAGACGGAAAGACCCCGTGAACCTTTACTATAGCTTGACACTGAACACTGGTCCTTGATGTGTAGGATAGGTGGGAGGCTTTGAAGCGTGGACGCCAGTCTGCGTGGAGCCATCCTTGAAATACCACCCTTTAATGGCTGGTGTTCTAACGTAGACCCGTAATCCGGGTTGCGGACAGTGTCTGGTGGGTAGTTTGACTGGGGCGGTCTCCTCCCAAAGAGTAACGGAGGAGCACGAAGGTTAGCTAATCCTGGTCGGACATCAGGAGGTTAGTGCAATGGCATAAGCTAGCTTGACTGCGAGAGTGACGGCTCGAGCAGGTGCGAAAGCAGGTCATAGTGATCCGGTGGTTCTGAATGGAAGGGCCATCGCTCAACGGATAAAAGGTACTCCGGGGATAACAGGCTGATACCGCCCAAGAGTTCATATCGACGGCGGTGTTTGGCACCTCGATGTCGGCTCATCACATCCTGGGGCTGAAGTAGGTCCCAAGGGTATGGCTGTTCGCCATTTAAAGTGGTACGCGAGCTGGGTTTAGAACGTCGTGAGACAGTTCGGTCCCTATCTGCCGTGGGCGCTGGAGAATTGAGGGGGGCTGCTCCTAGTACGAGAGGACCGGAGTGGACGCATCACTGGTGTTCGGGTTGTCATGCCAATGGCACTGCCCGGTAGCTAAATGCGGAAGAGATAAGTGCTGAAAGCATCTAAGCACGAAACTTGCCCCGAGATGAGTTCTCCCTGACTCCTTGAGAGTCCTGAAGGAACGTTAAAGACGATGACGTTGATAGGTCGGGTGTGTAAGCGCAGCGATGCGTTGAGCTAACCGATACTAATGAACCGTGAGGCTTAACCTTACAACGCCGAAGATGTTTTGGCGAAGAGACAGA
>NZ_JAMJFW010000108.1:0-2963 GCF_023544405.1 Enterobacter cloacae complex sp. OE43NF | reverse complement strand
CATATTTGAATATTCACACGCCGCTCTCCGTATTGGAGAAGCGGCTTTTTTATTTATGCCAGGAGTATCAAAACCATGACAGATCAGGACTTCGAAACGATGCTATTTAACGAGTCAAGCCAGACTGCGACGCTGTTTGTGGCCCGCGCCGTAACTGACCTCGACGCAATGCTGGGAGAAGGTTACGCCGTCGCTAATCCTGCCGTTCTGGCACAATGGATCGCGGTAGCCGGTTCTCAAATGGTTACGCTCCAGCAGCTGCATGGCGCTAACGGTCTGGCAACTCAGATCGAACGTCTGGCGGGTATGGCTGACGCTATCGAGGCCAGCGCCGCAGCGGCTCACACGGGGCGTATGCAATGAATTACAGCGTAATACACTCAGAGAGTACCGCCTCCGTTGTCGCCCTCATCGAGAAAGAAATGGCGGAGTGGCAGCTGGCTGATTATGCCATTACGCTGCTGCCTAACTTCTATCCGGGTGCTCGCCAGACGCTGCCGGGCGGGGCCTCTGTGGTTATCGACCGCGCAGGCTTTACCAAAAGCCCATGGGGAGGGACGCCGCAGTTTGCAGCAGATGCACGCAAAGCAATGACGGTGAAGGATGCCAAAGCGCGTGCCCGCGTCATCCGTAGCGTATGCGATGCCGAGCGGGAGGCGCTCGCTACGGCGCTGATGCTGGAGCTATTCGGTATTTCTGACCTCGATCCCCTTCTGGCCCGTCTGCCAAAAATTGATGAGCTCACGCTGCTGACCGTTGGCGATGCAGATAAAAAGGCTATCTCTGAGGCGTTCAGCGTCTGGCTGAGATAACTGCTATTCGTGTATTTGGCACAAACTGCGGCACCGCCGCCCATACCGATAGACTTCAAAAAAGAGTAAATATCTCCGCAAAGCCGCTCCCCGTCACGTCTGGCGCGGATAATGACGGTTGCATGTCCCGTAACAATAGTCTACTATTGTTGTACTGCAAGAGCATTCGCAGAGGGTATCAACCAGTAATTGGCCCTTTGCGCTGGGCAGTCAGGAGGCTGGTCTCCTGTCGGTAGCTCAACCTGAGTAATCAGGTTGGTATCTGAACCCACGAGCTAAAGATTGGCTGCGGCTACCAAGCATTACGAAGGGCGCTTATTGCGCCCTTCTGCTTTTTATAACTTATAACCTGCCTAACAACGTGCCTTGCGTCCTGTGAGTCTCATACGCGGTTACTACGCTGTAAATCCATCCGCTCTGAGCCCAGTCAGCCTCTTTTGGCTCCAGTATGACGATCCCAAGCGCTGAGCGTAAAACCTTCGGCCTGTGCTTCCCACCCGGATGGTTGAACTCACAATACACTCCAGCACCTGGCTGAATAACGTCACACACGAAACGCGCCACATCATTCACGGTATGATAACCGAGCCGCACCAGTTCCTTTTCATGCTCTGCCCATATATGACGCACGCCAAAGCCGCTATTAGGGCCTCTATGATTCCCCACGCGCAGAAATATATCCCCGGCAGGTATTACATCCCCTCTTGAAACAAACTCCGGTAAAGAGCCAAAACATGGGAGCCCTGCTGGGTGGGCTATATGGCTGTTAGGTGAGCCATTAATGCCGTAGTTATTCTTAGCCATTGAGCAGTCCACTATCCCGCAGCTTATGCCGATAGTCCCGCAGGCGGCTGCGTGTCCACTCCTGCCCGGTCGCACTGGTGAAGCCCAGCGCATTGAGCGCGTTCGTAATGTCAGCCAACCCGGCCCCCTCAGCACTCATGCGCACTATCATAGCATCGGCCTCAGGGTCTACAGCATGAAAACGAGGATCGGCGGCTCGCGCTGTATTACGCTGTATTTCATTGCCTGACGCCGTGTTACGCGGTGTTGCTTCAATGTGTTGCACTGTCTGACGGTGTGGTGCTGCTGTCTTACGTTGTGGGGCATTCCCGGCGATAACTTCCAGCAATTCGATCACCTTGTCGAGCTTGTCAGACGCAGCCGGAGCAGTAGCGACGCCGAGGTACTCCCGGAGCGCAGCCAGCGCTATATCTGTACGGGTGAGGTGTTCGGCACTGGCTCGCTCATCAAGCAGCTGCATGAGATCTGCCGGGAGCCTGAGGCTCAGGGCAGCTGTTTTGTTCTCTTTCATGGCGTCCCCCTTTGTGCTTCAGTGCATTATTACGTCATACACGACGTAATGCAACGTGACACATTAGCGGTAAGGGCCGAGCCGTTGGCTCGACATAAAGACAGTCCACAACGAGGCCGCAAAGTGTGGATAAAATCACATTATCATCAATAGCTTATCCACAACGGCATAAACGCCGTAATGGCTTTGGATCTGTATGCAAAAGATGAGAGTGCCGGAGGATCAATTACGTTGATCGTTTGGCCCTTCGACGCTATTCTGTGGGGGCATTTGATTTGGGCGGTTTTGGAACGGCAACCCAGATTACAGGCGAAAAAAAACCAGCCGGGCAGCTGGTTTTTAATCGCCTCAGGCAGCGTCAACTGTCTGGTGCATTCCGGTCGATGTCTTGGGAACGTCTCCGGGGAATACTGAGATAACTATACCTGACGGGCATTTGTTACTCAACACTGATTGTAGCGTCAATTTTGACGCCATTCAAGCCGTATTCCCTCGCAAGATGCCCCGCCGTATCGGCCTTAACGCAAAAAATTCGCAGTTAAGGACATAAGATGAATACGCAAGATAATGTAATGCCAATCGAGGAAGCCAAGGCGCTGAAAGAAGCGAGCGACGCTATCGGTAAAGTGATTGCCGACCTCGAAAAAAACGATTCAGGGCTGGATAAGGGCCGCATCCGTAACTCCACGCGCAACCTCGCCCGCATTATTGAAAATGCCCGCCTGTTACTGGGCTTTTCCGCACATTATGACGAGTTCCTGCTAGAAACCGTCCTGCTGAGCGATAAGGGCCGCAGACCGCTGGATGCCGACGCCGTGACTGATGTCATGCGTATG
>NZ_JAMJFW010000107.1:0-2995 GCF_023544405.1 Enterobacter cloacae complex sp. OE43NF | reverse complement strand
AAAGGTCTGGCTGGCGGTAGTGGAAACGACACCTTTACCGGTAATGCGGCTAACAACTACTTCGAAGGCCGTGCGGGTGCGGACACCTTCTATCTCGACAATGACGGGAAAGGCGGTGGTCAGGATACGTTGAAATACCAGGTCCAGGAGAATGGTAGAACCAACGGCACCGGCGGTAATGGCAGCGATGTGGTCCATGGCTTTGTTGTCGGTACCGTGGAAGCGACCCGGAAAGCGGATATCATCGATATCAGCAGCCTATTGGTCGGCTATGCAGGTGATGCTGACGGTGCTGCGCACTATATCAATGGTGTTGCTACCATCGATGCGGGTGATGCAATTGCTCAGTATCTGTCCGTCACCTACAACGGTAAGGACACCATCCTGAGCATTGACCGTGACGGCAGCGGTTCCGGTTTCGGCGCAAGTCAGGTGCTGACCATCGCGGATACCAAAGTTGACCTTGAAACCCTGCTGGCTAACCATCAGCTGGTTATCAAAGGCCCGGATGTCTCAACGATGAACTACAGCGCACTGAACGAAGGGGTAACCGTCAACATGTGGACTGGATTCACCTCTGCGGGCGGTAAGCTGGAAGACATCGTGAAGATTGTCGGTACCCAGACGGACGACACCATTACGGATAACTCGTTTAGCAACGTAATTGCAGGAGAGGGTGGAAATGACACCTTCTACCTGATGAACGGTGGAAACGATGTATTGATGTACAACGTGCTGGAAGGGATGGAAAACGATGCGACCGGCGGCAACGGTCACGACACGGTTCACGGCTTTAAAGTGGGCAACGTGGAGAAAGACGGTGACGCCGATACGCTCAACCTCAGCGACCTTGTCGATTACAGCGGTCCGGTAACCTTCTTCGAGAACAACGGGAAGATGGAACTGGACGCGGAATCAAAAGGTCTGGAGGACTACCTGAAAGTAGATGTGGTAGGTAACGACACCGTGATCAGTGTCGATATCGACGGTCAGGGCGGACAGCATGGATTTACGCAGGTTGTCACGCTGGCTGACGTGCAAACGGATTTGGTGACGCTGCTACAGAATAACCAAATCATGATGTAACTCAGTAAATACCCGCCATCTTCGGATGGCGGGCTTTCTGCACGCATCTACCAATCGTTGTTACACAGTCATTCACTGGGTTAATCGGGAATTTGATAAATGAAAGTAACCCTTAATAAGTTTAAAAAAATAAACCTGGCGTGTGCTATTACTGCCGCGCTCTGCGTATTGATATCCAGCACTGCATATTCAGCAGAACGAGTGAAGCACGTCATCGATATACCGGCAGACGTCAAAACCGCTTCAGGGAAGACGGCACCACAGCCCTATCGCCCGGTCGCAGATGTGACACCGGAACAGGCACAAATTGTGGTTTATTACCCTGAGGGGAGCGTGCCCGCGACGATCTACGTCGACCGCGAGCTGCAGTCGGTACTGCTGCCGGGGCAATTTACCGTCCTGTGCGCCGCGCCAGGCGCGCATGCGGTGGAGTCCTGGTTCAACGATCACCCTGCTTATCAGGGGAAACAAAATCCTCTGCAACAGCTCAATGCCGAGAGTGCGCAAACCTATTTTATTCAGGTTAATCCAGGTACGTCAGGAAATACGGCGGCCCTGGAAGAGCGTTCCCGGGCTGAAGCCCTGTTGAGTAAGATGCATAAACAGACCAAAATTATTAACCGTGCATCGCAGGTAAAAACCTGTGATTACATTAATAACAGCGGTGTGGTGCTTATTCAGGAGCAAGTCCTGTTCCGCTTTGCGGCAAGTAATGCGGCAGGGATTTTTGCTGAATCCCGCAATAAGCTGGACGAGGTGGTGAAATTCACCAAAAAGGCGAATAACGTCAGTGAGATCCAGATTGTGGGTTATACCGACGCAATTGGTAGCCGTGAGGCTAACCAGCGCCTGTCTGAAGCACGTGCCGATACCGTTCGTTCATTGCTGATCGAGAAAGGGATTAAACCGGAGCTGATCAATAACACGACGGGCAAAGGAATAGCACAAAGCGCTGAAGGCTGCGGTACCTCTGCCAGCCAGCAAGCGGCAGGATGTAACGTCAACAGCCGCCGCGTAGAAATTTTAGTGAAAAGCCACTAAGTCAGCATCGATACAAAAATACGGATTGCGGAGACGCTTTCCGTATTTTTTTTTGTGAATAATTTGACGGTGTTATGGAGACACGGGTGACGTGTTAGAGGCGGTGAGGGATTAAGCAGTTTGTGGTTCGTACATCTTAATGTGGGCAATGCTGTAGTACTTTTTCTTTTCTCTGATTATGTCATGGTCAATCGAGGATTTAATGATTTCGCCGCAGGAATAGATTTTCTTTAAAGAGTTAAACCCCAACTGTTTCATTATGCTGTTGCTGTAGGTATAGGTGGTTTTTGGCTTTATGTTATATAAGGTACTGATGTCGTCAATCGTGTAGCCTGAGATCATCAACTTCAGGACACAGAACTCCATGTGCGTCAGTTCGATATGTTTTTTGACGATCCCGCTTTTGCTGGGGTGACGCTGGGTATGCATTTTCCTGACGATTTCATCGTTGGTCAGATTATTGATATTCACGAGACGATGTTTGTAATGCGAGCAGATGCAGGCGAAAAGCTCCGGAAAGATATCCGAGTGGTAAGCGATGATGATCTCTTCAATGGCGTGGAGGTTTGTTTTCTGTTTTAGTGAGATAAGCCACTGAAAGTAGATGATGTTGCTATAAATAGAGTCAGGAAGCACCAGGTACAAGGTAAAAAAACTCTCTTTTTTCATACCTTTTACCCAGTCGTGTAAATGGTGCTGATTATAAAAAGAGAGAATCTCTTCTTTTTTGAACGTATTGGAAAGTAAATGGCGCAATCCGATGTTGCTGAAATGACATCTTGATAATATGACCCGCGACGTATCCATTTTTATCCCTTTGGTTAATGTATTCTGCACGCCTCTTTTTGGTGTAAGATTTGCATGCTAA
>NZ_JAMJFW010000106.1:0-3075 GCF_023544405.1 Enterobacter cloacae complex sp. OE43NF | reverse complement strand
CCCCGGCGGGGCCTGGCCTTTTCGCCCTCGTCCTTAGCTTTCGTTATGCTTACCGTTACGTTATCTGCTTATCCTCCCTCCGCTCGCCGCAGACTCATGACCGAACGGAGTGAGCGAATGAGCGAGGAAGCGGAAAACCATCAGAACGTACAGTAAGCACTTTCGCGCCGGGGCCTTCATGAACAAACAACAAAAGACTGCCGTTAACATGGCTAAATTCATCCAGGATCAGTCCCTGCTTCTTCTGGACAGGCTTAATGAGCTGGATCTGGATCATGAGGCTGATTTCTGCGAGAAACTCCATGAGGATGCGGAACGCCTTTACCGAAGCCTGTCAGCGCGCCTGAATGAGCAGCAGGACGGTGCGTAATGTCTCCGTTCTAAGTATTACCGGAGTAATACCGGCATCGCCTTAATTTTCATTGTGTTAGCGCTTAACATTATTACCCCGGTAATACCCAGAATCCCTGTATTTTTTCTTTTTTATTTATTTTTCATGAAGTTGCGATGAAAATCGCAGCTGCGTTAGGTGTATGACCATTTTGAGGTTGAAAAATAATCAATCATGGCGGGTGATTTACGCAGGTTAAGGGGAGATCGTGACAAAAAAAGCGTTCCTCACTGTATCGTTCATGCCTGCATGAACGGATTATTTTTCCGGACTACAGGTAAACTACAGGAAGACTACAAAAGTTGATGACTTAATCCTGATTTTTAGTGCGATGACTACAGATAAACTACAAAATAACTACAGGATTACCTCAGATCCGTTCTCTGAACCATTCGTACATCCGACCCCCTTACCGGTTTTACACTGAGCACTGATGCTCTGAGGTCCCTTATGACGAAACAACAGAAAACAGCGCTGAACATGGCTAAATTCATCCAGAATCAGTCTCTGCTCCTGCTGGAGAAGCTTAACGAGCTTGATCTCGATGCTGAGGCCGACCTCTGTGAGAAACTCCACGATGATGCGGAGCATCTTTTCCGTACACTGTCCTCGAGACTGGATGAATTACTGGATGGTAACTGATGGCCAGAGTGTCTATTAGTGAAGCAGCACGGCTTGTTAAGGTTAGTCGCCCTACTATTTACAAGATGATTAACAGTGGTAAGTTAAGTTACACCTCTGTTGTAAAGCACGGGAAGAGTATTAAAGTTATTGATACATCAGAGCTTATTAGGGTGTTTGGTTCTCTTGATGGTGTCATCGATGATGTAAAAAGTGACGCAGAATCTACAGGTATTAACAGCGTTGGTTTACATGATTTACAACATAGAATCGCTTTACTTGAAGCTGAAAACGATGGTCTTAAAGGGGCTGTTAAGGCTCGAGATGAGCATATTGATTCCCTTCGTCAGGCTATGCAGCTTCTGGAGCACAAGCACGAACCTTCTTCACCACCCCATTCCCCGTGGTGGAAATTCTGGAAAAAATCCTGATCCCGCCATGCTTGAGTTTTCCTCTCCGGCCATCCCGGGGCGTTCCTGAACCTTCCCAAAAATCGCCAGATCCGGGAACACTCCTCACCACGAAAAATACCCACACACCACGCAAAATTAAAATTTTGCAGATAACTCCTTATTATCAGTTGGTTAGGTTTTATTAAATTACGCAGTATTACCTTCTGTAAGGTCAATCCAAGTCGTCGGTGATTCGTGTACGACTTACCGACGACTCGTCATAGAGTCATCGACGACTCACTCCACACTATCAGTAACTTATGACGACTTGACTCTAGAGTCGAATCGTCGCTTTGGCGTTTTTTTGACCGTGGTGACTCTAGAGTCAAGTCACGAGTCGAATCGCCGGTGAATCGTGTGGTGAGTCGTCCGGCGACTTGCCATAACGTGATTGCAGGCCGTCGACGAACCCGATTCCTGAACGTGCTGAAAACCGGTTTTCCGGCTGCGCCGGCAACGCTTCACGGCCACGCAATAAATTGCGTCCCCGTTCACCGTTTTCGGGTAAGAAGAACATCGGAAACAGGACTTACCCCGGCTGAATGGCGTGAATTTCCGCGCTATGCACTTGCGCGCATACTCATGCATGCCGTAAAAACAGAGCCTGCGCGTTTCTGGCGGGTTTTCGGGTGGTTTGCTGCCTGTTTTGCCGGTTTCCCGTCAGAAACGCGCTGAGGGCGCCTGAGGCGGTGCTGATAACAGATGTTATGGTAAATCGGGGGGAGGTCGACAAGTGCCTGAACTGGGTGTAGTTTTAACCCCAGAAAGCAAACGCCCCCGAAATCGTGCAATCAACTTGGCGGAAGATCACGATAACGAGGGCGCAGGACTAAATTCCTAAGAAGGATACTAGCACATGCACCCAGCAAGACAACAGCCCGCCATAAGTTCAGGCGTGAGTGACTAAGCCCCCCCTCGATCTTTTTAACGACCGTCTCCCAAACAAACCGTACTTCTCGGACGATTTGCACTTCGGCGTGCGCATCGCCGGGAAAGAGCGCGCGATCCTGGCGAAATACATCCAGTTCAACCAGCCGCACGCCATGTTCTGGCTGGGATTCGACGTCGATCGCACCGGTGCGGCCATCGACTGGAGCGACCGGAACGCGCCTGCGCCCACGCTGACCATCACCAACCCGGAAAACGGACATGCGCACCTGCTGTACGCGCTGGAAACCCCGGTACGCACCGCTCCTGACGGAAAAATGAAGCCGCTGCGCTACGCCGCCGCCGTGGAGAACGCGCTGCGTAAAAAATTAGAGGCTGACGAGGGGTATTCGGGACTAATCTGCAAAAATCCGAACCACGGCCACTGGAAAATCGCCGTGTGGCAGCCGGAACTCTACACGCTGGACTGGCTGGCCGACTCGCTCGACCTGAGTGCCGCGAACGACAAAGAAATCGTCGCCGACTATGGTTTAGGCCGTAACTGCACTCTGTTCGATAAAACCCGCAAGTGGGCATACCGGGCGATCCGCCAGGGCTGGCCGGAGTATGAGCAGTGGCTGCAAGCCTGCTATGAACGTGCCAGTGCCTACAATCTGCAATTTTCGAGCCCTCTTGATGAAAATGAGGTGAACGGTATTGCGAAAAGTATTGCTAAATGGACTC
>NZ_JAMJFW010000105.1:0-3141 GCF_023544405.1 Enterobacter cloacae complex sp. OE43NF | reverse complement strand
AAGCATCGTTGGCGGAGGGAGTGGTCCACGAAAGGAACTATGGCTAATAATTGCCTTGAATTGAGGTCGCTCAAGGAGCCTTTCGAGAACAACAGGGTTCTCAACAAGCTCCCCTTCGATTTTTTCAGCTAGCTGTTCGGAAGCTTCATCATCGCAGCTTTCACCTTGCTGGAGCGAGCTGACGTTTAATTTTTCTGGTTCTGACTCTTGCATATGGCCTCATGCTTATCCGTAAGTCATCGCCAACAGCCTGAAAGTCTGAGCGTAAAGCTTCAGCATCAGTCTGATGAACAATCAGGTCATTATAGTCTGTGGCAGGTATCAGATCTATGATGCTACCAGCTGCACGCATTAATCTGCGAGTTGAGCGCAACATACCGTACCTCCTTACATAGTTTACACACTCTGAATTACCTTTGGGGTAATCTTAGAATGAGCTATGCACACTGTACAGAATTATTTGATGTGTAATATTACGCACCATACGCCACCTCAATTATTCTGAGGCAATAAAAACGACGATATGACAGGGGTACTGATGCAATGCACCTTCGCGAATACCCCTGTCGTATCGCCGGATAACAAAAACCCCGGCTGGCGGGGTTTAGAGTTTTTTCAAATTGTCGCTTTACATCGCTGCCATCATGGCGAAGCTCTGCCAAGCATGAATGGATTATCTGATTTTCTGGCCCGTTTTCAATGTCTCATCGCATAAATAGCACTTTTTGCTAAATGATGGTTTTCATGAATTTTCTTTAAGGGCATGCCGCGCCGACAGAAAAACCTTTGCCCTGAATATTTCCAGGCACCAGCGCACCCGCTTTCTGGCCTCGTTATCCGTAAGCCATGGCGCCATACTCTGCAGATCTCTGGTGATGTCCGATATTTTTTTTCGGGTGGTGTAATACTGGCGCCCGACGATATAAACCGGATCCTTCAAATCAAACGCCTGCAGCACCACGTCCTCCATGAACTCTGCATCATCACTACTCATAGCCTGGTCAATCAAGCTGGACGGTGGTTCTGGCCAGAGTATAGAGCGTGCACGCCGCATTGCTTGTTCTCCGCGGTAACCCTCCTCCCTTGCCTGGTTCAGCGCTGCAGTAAAACGTTCAAGCGCTTTATCTGACCAGTTCTTCCCCCTGATCACTTGCCAGCACGAATGCCCACACGGTTTCGCCGGGGCGGTACCGCCGCGAACACATTCGCCCCATACAGTTAGAAGCGATTTAATCCACCCGGACTGGACATCATTCAGGAGAATACTTTTCCCCAGCCAGCTCTTACGTGGTGCCATTGCTGTTTTTCCCAGCCCTTCAAAATACTGGCGTCTCTGGCGCGGTGTCATTTCATGTCCTCGATAATTATCATTCCGGTTTCACCCCATATTTTTGATGTCCAGGCATCCCAGATGTGGGCGTCATCATCAAACAAGGCGTCCAACAGAGATTTTGTTAGGTTGTCCAGGTCAGGCTTTTGTTGATGGGGCTGGCCGTCCATAGCTTCGCGCTTTTTCTTGCTCCAGCTCGGCGGCATCGGCAAAACGAAGGTGATATGGGCACCGCTTTCGGGCACCCGGATTCCATGAAGGCGGGCTTCATCGCAAAACATGCGATAGCGCATCACCGGCGGCCGCTGTTTCCATTTATCGCGGCGAGTCATGCGGGGTTTTCCGACAGGAGTGATGATGTATTTAGGCATAGAACACTCCCAGCTCTAACTGGACCTGCTCCAGCAGCTGCAACTCGGTACCGAAGTTTTTCTCCCATTGCTTACGGCCAGCATGAATCGCGACACCGTAACCGCCATTGCGGTGGTGCATATGGCACAGGGGAATTGATTTCCGATGGTCAGCACGTTGACTGGTGCCCTGACCGGTTCGGATATGGTGAATTTCCGCAGGCGTCTCGCCCAGGTTCTGGTTTCTGCACACGATGCAGCCCAGTGCGGCCACACGTGAAAGATGGAGGCTATCTGCTTTCTTCATGCTGGACCACCAGCATAAGCAGAAACATCGTGCACGACGGGGCGGTGTGAGTGATATATGGTAATGCTCTGCGCCATTTTGATTCCTCAGGTTGGCGCAGTAATCAGAGGGTGTTCAGCCCGTTTGATTATTATAAATCAACACTTACGTCTTGAGAACCTTAAGCGCTTCTGGCAGGGAGTTTAGGTTTATTACCCGCTCATCATCACTGAGGATGCGCGCAGAAATTCGATTACCTTCCCGGCGTATCAGAGTACGTAAGGCGTTATTGGTGACGAGGTAGTCAGTTATTTGACCATCCGATAGATTTAAAACTAGCAATCCATCTTTGGTTAAACCAGCGGCAAATTCGTTTAATTTCATGGGCACATCCCTAAAAATGGTTTCCCCTGACGGGGCGGTCCTTTATCTCCCTGGGTACTGATTTAATTAAAGGTTCCGCTAACCGATCGGATTTGAGACACAGGAATCATGCACGTTCTGCTATATCACCGGCCTGTCGTCTGTATCTTTCACACGGTTTAGGAGGTGCGTTACCACACCCATTACGGTCACATCATCCAGCGCATCGCCCTCAATAGCCTCGCCGTCCCGGGTAATCAGCGCTTTCCCATGGAGTTTCGCGTACTCCAGACTTCCGCAGAAAGAAATCAGGACCGTGTCACCCATTTCCGGTTTCATGGCGACGTTTATGATCGCGTGCCCGAATGAAGTTTCTATGGTTCGGCAGTTATCGTCGTAACCGCAAAGGCTGGTAATTGTGAGCGTCTGTTCTGCGTAGTCTGCAGCTGGTGATGGAAAACCCATGATAACCCCCTGTCAATTAACTGTATATTTATACAGTAACTCTGTACAGAAAAATGATCAATGGATTAACAGCACGAATTGTTAAATTCATGTGATAAAAAGGCATAAAAAACCCCGCCGTGGCGGGTTAATGAAATAATTCGATTGCTAAGAAATATGCAAATATTCTTTTCTATTCATCAAATTGCATGAAACCTGGAGACTCAAGTTTCCTGTAAGTTTGCACATGACCTTATAGTTACTGGGTGCTTCTTCACTTAAGTTTGCAACAGAAAGCTGCACAGATCTTGGATTGTCCTTGAGCATATTTAGAATATCTTCCGCTAAGTATCGCGGACAGTAGCCAA
>NZ_JAMJFW010000104.1:0-3484 GCF_023544405.1 Enterobacter cloacae complex sp. OE43NF | reverse complement strand
GGCTTTGGGCGTCGCTGCGACGGTCTCAGACGCGCTGTCGGTTGCGTTGCTTAACTGCGTGAAACCCTTTGCCGTGAGCGTGGCGTCAGGATGGCGGCGGGACTGCTCGTGCTCCGCGAGCTTATCGTCGACATAGTCCTGTGTGGCCATCACCGTTGAGGTATCAATCGTCAGCTCGACTGACTCGATGTCGCTCACCATGATAACCATGCGCACGGTCTGCGCGCGCCCTGACCCCTCTGCGAGCGCGGGCTTGTAGCTTTCGGCCATATTCCCGACCGCAATCAGCGTGCCGGTGTCATCGTAGAGCCCGAGCTCACGCATCCAGAAACCGCCGGTCTCAGGCGGGATAAGCAGCTCCGCCACGACATAATTTTTATTCTTTTTGTCCTGGCTGATTTTGTTCAGCGCGTGACGCCAGACCTCTTTGACGAGCTTTGTCTGGTTCGGGTCAGGTGTAGGCAGCGTACCGCCACCATCACCGACGGCCATCGCCGTCAGGTTCACTTTTTTTCCGCCGGGGATGGTCGCTGCAGCCAGCTTGATTGCACCGGCTTTGGTGATGACCGTTTTGTATTTCACTGTCATTGTGCTCTCACTTATCCGGGGTAAACCGTGATGATGTCGCCGTCATAGCTCAGGGCGCCGGTGTAGAGGTAGCCGGGGATGTCCTGAATAATATTGAGGCCGATAAGATGGCGGCTGGCTGGCTTTGCATCAGCAATAAGCCGCTCCATTTCGTAATACATTTCCTCGGTGATGCCGGTTTCTAACACACCGATATCGAGGCGAAACGTGCCGGGCGGGTCACTGGTTTCCCACCACTCAGTCACGTTTATCAGGTAGCCGAGCGGCTCCACAACGCGACGCACTGCACCAATCGTGCCTTTGTGCGCATGAATAAACCACGCCGCGCGGATCACTTCTCTTTTCGTGGTCTCCGGCCAGCTCTCATCCCACCGGTCAACGGAAAATGCCCACGCAAGCCACGGCAGCAGGTTTGCCGGGCAGTCGTCAGGGCTCCAGAGTCGGCGCAGGGGAACGGGGGTGTTTTCAATCTCAGCGCAGGCGCGCGCCGCCGCCACCTCAAGCGGTGAGGAGCCCACCGGTAACAGTCGGGTATTACTCATCGTTGCCCCCGATGGTCACGCTGTACTCGGTGCACCATGACGCCTGAGTCTCATCGAGCACGATATCGGCCACTGGCGCGGCCAGCTCGACGCGCTGCACGCCCTCGACGTGGAGCGCGGCATAAATGGCTGATTTGCGGATGTCACGACCGAGGCGGTGCTGCGCGGTGATATACGCTTGCAGCTTTGCTTTTGCCGCACTGAGCACCGGCTCACTTTCGGGACCGGGATACAGGTAAAGCGACGCGGTAATTTTATAGTCGACGATTTTCGCTGACTGCACGGTCACGCGGTCGGCCACCGGCCGGACGTCCTCGTCATTCAGCGCAGTGCGCACAATTGCGAGCAGCTCGTCAGAGGCGACGCCATTATTCTCGCGCGACAGCACGGACACGGTCACGCACGCGGGTTCGGGACTGATGACGGAAATATCTGCGACCCGCCCGTCGGCGCTGCGGCCATGAAACTGATATGAGCCGGTCGAGCCTGCGGTACTCAGCCCCTCAAAAGCCTGTTGAATGCGCAGACGATAGTCGGTGTCCGACTCCATAACGGCTGGTGTCGGCGGAAACGTCGTGTCGTCTGCAGGCGTGATGACGAGGCGCTCAACGTTGTAATTTCCGCCTATCTGGTCGAGGTCGCTGTCAGCAGCGTAAGCCAGCATGACCGCACGCGCAGCCTCGTTGACGCGCTGTCGCCAGATAACTTCCCGGTAGGCGTTTTCCTCCAGCAGCTTAACAATCGGCTCTGATTCAAGCGTCAGCGTGCGCGCGACGGCCTCCTGCTGTTCCTCAGGATAAAGCGAGACGAGTGTCGCCTTACGCTCTGCGAGGATGGTCTCATAGTCCAGCACTTCCACAACATCTGGTGCGGCGAGCTGGTTAAGGTCAACAATTGCCATAGCGTTTAGCTCAGTGGAATGGTGAGTGAAAATGGCTGGCCGCCGGTTGAGCGGTTGCCGGTGATATCGACATACAACCCGCCGTCGGTCTCTGACCGTTCAAAAGTGATGGTCGTCAGGCTGATGCGCGGCTCCCACTTCTGGATCGCGGAATAGCATGCGGCCATAATCTGCAGGCGCAGCGCCGGTGTCTGAGGCTGGTCAATCAGCACCGACAGAAGCGAGCCGTATTCACGGCGCATGACGCGCGAACCAACCGGTGTGACCAGAATGTCGCGCACGCTTTGCCTGATATGCTCGGCCTCAGAGATACTGAGGCCGGTCTGGCTGTTCATTCCGAGATAACGCACCGTCATTTAATGCCCTCCGTCCAGCTTCCACCCCGTTCGACGCCGCCGTGGTCGTGGTCATCCACCTGCACGCCGTTTGAGGTCAGTTTCCCGCCGGTGTGCTCGATGTTTCCGGTCATCTTCCCGCCGTTCTTCACTTCGAGCGTGCCGGTCGTTAGCTTGTTGGTGCACACCACCTCCGGCGTATCGAGCGTGATGCGGCTCGACGCTTTCACCAGCACCACCGGCACAGTGGCCGTGATGGAGTCCGACGCGGTGACGTCGGCAGTTTTTATGCCTGACACGGTGAGCGCGCCGCTTTCGGGCTCGTACTCGATAACCGCCCCATCAGGAAATGACACATGAAACGCATCGGGTGAGGACGACGGTGCGGGATTGTCATCAGAGAAAATGCCCGGCAGCACAAAGGCCGTATCGAGCTCACCGCCGATGGCTAGCAATAACACCTGCTCGCCAACAGACGGAGCCCACCATACGCGTGAGCGACCGGCGCGACAGGTGAGCCAGTTAAGCCAGGTGGTTTCAATACCGCCGGTCTGGATGCGACACAGCCCCTTGCCGAGGTCGACGTCGGTCACGATGCCGGTGCGGATAAGGTTGCGTAACGCGCGAGCGATTTCGTGCAGTGAATTTAAAGTATTCATGGGGAAAGGATGCCGCCGGGTAAGGCCAGCGGCAACCGAGGGGGGTTCTACAGGCTACAGCACAACTTTTGAAATTTTACCTGTAGACAGTAACGCGGCGACTTAAAACTATTGGCTCCTTAAGCTCTTCGCAAATGATTTTAAAATAGATCTCCCCCTCTCCGCTTTTTATAGGAATTAACGTTACCTCATCGAAAACAACAGACAGACTCTGAATTAATTTCTTAGCTCTAAGAATAACCTTCCCTTTATCATAATCAATCCAACTAGACGCATTTAATGGAGTGATATTTTTAACATAGCGCTCAATTTTTTCATTCGGAAAAGCCAAACCCGGCAAATCAAAATCTTTGAATGATTTCCTTTGTGAAGGATCTCTAATTGCAGCCAGAGCGTTAAGAGAAAAATTTCTTCTTTCCAAACTCTCCATTGGTGATTCGGGTTTCTCGAGTTTAGGCG
>NZ_JAMJFW010000103.1:0-3699 GCF_023544405.1 Enterobacter cloacae complex sp. OE43NF | reverse complement strand
GGCGATTGTTACTCGTTTTGGACAAGTCAGCCTGAAGGAAAATCAGCGACGAACCGGCACTGATTATTTGCATCCTGAACGTCTGTCCTTACCTCTGACATTGCGACCATCCTTAAAGCCCGCTTTACGCAACATCAGACGTTAGTAAGTCATTCTCAATATTGCTCTAATCAAAGTGAATCCCCAGATCTGATGCAATTTATGCAAATCAAATGCTCCAGAAGACGGCTGGCAGACTATCAACAGGATATCTGTATGGCCACTCTTGCACTCTGCATTCCGATTGACGCCGCATCGTAAGTTGAAGTTGGCTAATCTTTGAGATGTAGTACCCTCTATACAGTGCGGATTTTAATTAATGGAATAAATGATTATGAGTGAAAATGATACAATCCAAAAGAAGTCTAAAAGCCAGATTAACAAAGCGGTATTCTTTACATCTGCTTTGTTAATTTTCCTTCTTGTCGCCTTTGCCGCTGTATTCCCGGATGTCGCCGACAAAAATTTTAAACTACTTCAGCAACAAATCTTCACGAATGCCAGCTGGTTCTACATCCTTGCAGTGGCCCTGATTCTACTGAGTGTCTCGTTCCTGGGACTCTCACGCTACGGTGATATCAAACTGGGTCCGGACCATGCGCAGCCTGATTTTAGCTATCACTCCTGGTTTGCGATGCTTTTCTCGGCAGGGATGGGGATCGGCCTGATGTTCTTTGGCGTTGCTGAACCTGTGATGCATTATCTTTCACCTCCTGTCGGCACTCCAGAGACCGTTGCGGCAGCGAAGGAAGCAATGCGCCTGACGTTCTTCCACTGGGGCCTGCACGCATGGGCAATCTATGCCATTGTGGCACTGATCCTGGCCTTTTTCAGTTACCGTCACGGTCTGCCTTTAACGCTGCGTTCCGCACTTTATCCCATTATTGGCGAGCGCATATACGGACCTGTAGGCCATGCGGTTGATATTTTCGCCGTTATTGGCACCGTCTTTGGCGTTGCGACATCGCTGGGGTACGGTGTTTTGCAGGTGAATGCTGGTTTGAATCATCTTTTCGGGGTGCCTATTAATGAAACGGTGCAGGTGATTCTAATCGTTGTCATCACTGGTTTAGCGACGATTTCGGTGGTGTCCGGCCTGGACAAGGGAATACGTATACTGTCTGAGCTCAACCTGGGCCTGGCAGTGCTGCTGCTGGCGCTGGTCCTGTGTCTGGGACCAACCGTGCTTCTGCTGAAGTCATTTGTGGAAAATACGGGCGGTTATCTTTCTGAACTGGTGAGTAAAACTTTTAACCTTTATGCGTATGAACCTAAGTCGAGCAACTGGCTGGGGGGCTGGACATTACTGTACTGGGGATGGTGGCTTTCATGGTCGCCGTTTGTGGGGATGTTCATCGCAAGAGTCTCGCGCGGTCGAACCATTCGCGAGTTTGTCACCGGCGTGCTGTTTGTTCCCGCCGGCTTCACGCTCATGTGGATGACGGTGTTTGGTAACAGCGCAATCTATCTCATTATGCACCAGGGGGCGGCTGATCTCGCCAATACCGTTCAGCAGGATGTCGCGCTGGCCCTGTTTAATTTCCTGGAGCATTTCCCGTTTTCTTCCGTGCTGTCATTTATTGCAATGGCGATGGTCATTGTCTTCTTTGTCACCTCGGCTGACTCCGGGGCAATGGTTGTTGATACGCTGGCATCGGGTGGCGTCGCTAACACGCCTGTATGGCAGCGAATTTTCTGGGCCTCGCTCATAGGGATTGTGGCAATCGCACTGCTGATTGCGGGGGGACTGAGCGCGCTGCAAACCGTGACAATAGCGAGCGCATTACCTTTCTCAGTGATTTTACTGATATCCATATACGGATTATTAAAAGCCCTGCGTCGGGATTTGACCAAGCGTGAAAGCCTGAGCATGGCGACTATTGCTCCGACTGCAGCGCGTAACCCGATTCCATGGCAGAGACGCTTGCGCAATATCGCTTATCTGCCAAAGCGCTCTCTTGTGATACGCTTTATGGGCGACGTTATCCAGCCCGCCATGACGCTGGTTCAGGAAGAACTGAATAAACAGGGAACGATAAGCCATATAAGTGATACTGATGACGAACGAATTCGGCTTGAAGTCGATTTGGGCAATGAGCTGAACTTTATTTATGAAGTGAGACTTCGTGGCTATAACTCACCGGCTTTCGCCATGGCTGCAATGGACAATGACGAGCAGCAGGTTGAGCAACATCGATATTATCGCGCTGAGGTCTATCTGAAAGAAGGCGGTCAAAACTATGATGTGATGGGCTGGAATCAGGAACAGCTGATTAATGACATACTGGACCAGTACGAAAAACACCTGCACTTCCTGCACCTCGTTCGTTAATACAAAAATGCCGTCCTGCCGGGCGGCATTTATTTTCCCGAACTTAATACAAGGATATGCTGAATGATTTTACGCTGGCAATGGATTCTCAGGCAGACACTTAAAAAACTATGGTTCAGGGCAACGTTATTTGCAATGGTAGCAATAATAACGGCCCTTTTATCTATTCTTTTTAGATCAATGATCCCAGAGTCAGTATCAGTGAAGGTTGGTGCGGAAGCAGTTGATAATATTCTGAACATACTGGCATCGAGTATGCTGGCGGTGACCACATTTTCACTGAGTATCATGGTCACCGCTTACGGTTCAGCCACTACTAATGTGACGCCCAGAGCCACGCGTTTAGTTGTAGAAGACGTAACCACACAAAATGTACTGGCCACTTTTATCGGTTCTTTTCTCTTCAGCCTGGTAGGGATTATTGCCCTCAATATGGGAGCCTACGGAGAAAGGGGTAGAGTCATTTTATTCATTGTAACACTGGTTGTCATTGCCTTAATAATCATCACATTGCTTCGCTGGATACAGCATTTGACCTCTCTGGGCAGGGTAGGTGAGACAACAGCAAAAGTAGAACAGGCGGCGATCGAGACATTTATTGCGAGAGCAAAAAGTCCATGTCTTGGCGGATATCCATGGCTTGAGAACAATGAACAACCAAAAGGAACTGTTGCCGTATATCCGGAGAAAATTGGCTATGTTGAATATATTGACATGGTCAAGCTCGGCAGTCTGCTGAGCAATGATCCTCGTCATGTATATCTTGTGGCGCAGCCAGGCAGTTTCATACATCCATCGATGCCAGTTTTGTACCTGAGTTCTGGTCAGGAGTCATCAATCTGTACCGATTTACTTGAAACGATCATTGTCTCGGATGTGCGTTCATTTGCTCAGGATCCCCGATTCTGTCTCAGCGTCATGGCCGAAATAGCCTGCAGGGCCCTTTCGCCCGCAGTAAACGATCCCGGTACTGCGATTGATGTCATTGGCAGAGGTGTTCGAATACTCTCCGCTTACGCGCAGAATAAAATAGATGAAACTGAAGTGATATATCCTTCAGTACATGTTGCGCCACTTCAGATCAAAGACCTACTGGAAGACTTTTTCTTACCTGTTGCACGTGATGGTGCGAGTATGAGGGAGATTCAGATAAGAGTCCTTAAAGGACTGTCTATGCTGAGTAAGGGTTGGCCTGGGATGTTTGCTGAAGCCGCACATATACTGGCATCTGAAACATTAGAGCATGCAACTCGTACTGGTCATATAGCCCATGACGAATATCTTATAAAATCAATTTATTATAATTTATTCAGTGGCGAAAATCCTAA
>NZ_JAMJFW010000102.1:0-3708 GCF_023544405.1 Enterobacter cloacae complex sp. OE43NF | reverse complement strand
TGCTAACGCCTGGCGAACATCAGTAATACCCGCTTCATTCTGGGCAGTTTTCGCCTCTAGACGAGTAACATCCGTGACGCGCGCTTCCGTCTCAGTAGCGATCACCTCCCGGAGCTGTTCGAATTTCGCAGAGTTAGCCCCCTGCTGCGCAGTCTGGCGCACAACAACATCAGCAATAGCCAGGGCATTGCCAATGATTGCTTCTGCTGTCTGCTTATTCGAACCTACTGCTGCAGCCAGACCATCGGCGTTCTCCTTAATCGCATCAGACAATTCGGCCAGTTTCTCGCTACTTTCAACGGCACTCTCAATCAGATCCTTGAATACCTCAGAATCTTTAATTTCCTCCAGGATCACATCGGTGATGTCGGAAACATCGATGCTCGCCTGTCCGCGCACCCAGTCGGTGTATCCGGACTCGTTCCCGCTGCGGTCCACCAGTTGCGCGCGGTACCAGAAAATCTGCCCAGCCTTAAGGCCCATCTGCTGATATTTTCGCTGCGGGTAAGGCACATCGGCCAGCAGCATCGCATCGTCTTCGGTACCGGTCAGACTGTACTGAATTTCCGTCTTCAGCGTGTCGTCGGTATTCGCCGGGAATCCCCAGTTCAGCTCGATACCGAATACCACGTTTTCAGAAGCGATAAAGCCAACTGGCTTCGGTGGATTGCCCACTTTACCCGTCAGCGTTTTCTCTTCCGAATATCCCCATCCGGAAGAAATTTCTGCGGCATTGATGGCGCGTACACGTACCAGATAGCGCCCGGCATAAATCCCAGGAACGTCGAATGACGTGGTGGAACTGCGCGGCACGTTCACCCAGTTTCCGTCGTTGCGGCGCCATTGCGCTTCATAGGCGATAGCGTTCTGCGCCTGGTCCCAGCTCACGCGCATCGTTTCGACGCTGATATTTTGCTGCACCACAGAAAACGAGGTGATCACGATGTTCGCAGGCGGCGACTGGTTGCCCGGCGGGATCACGCTCACCGGCCGCTGGTCAATGATGGCTCCGGTATCGATTCGGGCATATTTATCCGGATCGTGCCATGCACCGGTAATGGTGAAAGTGCCATCATCGTTATCAGCGACGCTCACAACACGATACTGCTGCGCGTAGAGTTCGTTTGACTCAACCACCCAGACAGCTTCGGCCTGAGGCGTCTCACTGTACGCGGTGGTTACTGTGACCGATTCCCCGTTAACCGCCTGAATGGTCCTGCTCTGTGACGCTCCGGAGGGAAGGTTGAGGATAAGGCGATCACCGGCTGCCGCATCAGCTACACGGTCAAGTTTGATAACGCGACCGTTAACGGTGCTGATGCGGCCGCCCATAACCTTTCCGGAAAGCAGCTCGTCTGCCACGGCGATGATGTAGCCTGGCTGCGGAATGTTTCCGTCCAGCCCGACATCAAACGAAACAACGCGATCCTTGTTGTTGGTGAGAATACCCCAGCGGCCCTTTCGGTTCGCTTCTGACTGCCTGGTGCAGCCGATAGCTGTCATTTCCAGCTGATTGAAGCCGTATCGCGCCACCAGCGCCTGCTCAAATACCGGCTCCATCGCGTCGGCATAAGCGTTCCCCGGGTCTGACCATGAAACCAGCGCTGTGGTATAGCGGCTTTTCGTGGTGCTGCTCGAATAGGTGAAGCGACCGCCAACAACGTTAGCGCGCGTGTAGCTGTAATCAACATCGCGCGGCATGTCAGCCAGGGCCACAATCTGATCCCCGCCCCAGTAGGTCATGCCACGGAAGATAGCAGCAAAATCGCGCAGGACCGTGTAGGCGTCGTTCCGGTCCTGAATGTACACGTTGCAGGTGTAACGTGGCTCGGTACCGTTGCCTCCTTTGCCGTCTGGTACCATCTGATCACAATACTGGGCAACCTGATAAAGCGTCCATTTATCAATATTCGCAGCGGTCAAACGGTGCCCAAGGCCGAACCGGTCAGAAACAACCAGATCGTAAAAAATCCACGCAGGGTTATCCGTCCATGCCCACTTAAACGCACCGGTCCATGTACCGCTATAAGTGCGGGTTTCTGGGTCGTAGGTATCTGGAACGCGGATAACACGGCCGCGCGGTTCGCATGAAATTTGAGGAATAGAGCCGTTGAACTGGCTTGAGTCGAATTCGATGTAGAGCAGCGCGGTGTTGGGGTAGCGCAGTTTGGCATCAATCACCTCGGTGAAGCTCTGCAGCGTCATCGTGTCGCCGATCTTCGCGCTGTTAGCGTCAGAGGTAATCTTACGCAGACGTATTGTCCAGGTGCTGCCAGCCTGCGGTAAATCGATACGGTGGCTGCGCTCATAACCTGAGGTCGTTTTCCCGGTCACACTGGTATTGAGGACTGTCTGCCATGTCCCGCCGTCCGTCTGCAGGTCAATCGCATAATTAACCGAGTAACCAACCAGATCGCCATCGTCCTCCTGCTTGAAAAGCGAAGGCCATTTCAGGCGTAAACGAACCGCCGAAAGCTGTGTATTGGTAAAGGTGCGCGTCCATGCTGTAGCGCTTGATACCTCAGTTCCTACGCTGATTTCGTTTTCGGTACCGGGAATACCCTGAATATATTTTTGCGCCTGCGTTCCCGCGCGAAACTCCCACGTTACGCCGCTGAAGTTTTGGGAGCCGTCAGCATTCTCCAGGGCTGTTCCGTCCAGGTAGATATCTTTGCCGGTGAGCTGCCCTGCAAACTCCCCTTCGCCAAGCGCAATGAGGATTTTTGCCTTCGCTACAGATTGCAGATCATCAGGCTGTTCGGTTGGGGTTCGTGAACTGGAGCTGCCGCCCTTGCAGCCCTTTAACACTTTATCTGTAGCCATATTGCGCCCATAAAAAAAGCCACCCGAAGGTGGCCAGAAAAAAGGTTTGTTATCTACTGCTGATCTTCGACATAAATTCCGGCAGAAATAATCGCTCCGCCTATCCGCCGGCGGCCATATAGGAGCGGTACCGGATAGCCTTGCGCCGCGGTGTTTGTTACACCACCGAATGCGTAGGATGCGCGGTTATCTGCGCTTTGTTTGCTTGCCAGACCTGCAGGTTGAGGAGATAGCATTTGGACTACACCTCCCAGCATCACCGCAGCGCCAAATTTATAGAAAAACGGAGATGCTGCTGCCCAGGGAGTAAAATTAAGTACTGCGCCAACAGCAACTAGGGCCGCGCCAAAAATAGTTTGCAACACTCCAGCCTTTTTGCTGCCGATGACTACAGGCACAATACGAATGACTTCACCCGTTACAGGGAACCCTAAATCATCAACGCTGATATTCTTTTTATCTTTATAAACGGCGTAAGTAAGGCCTCGCGCCTTGCTTGTATTCAAGAACGTCTCGAAACCAGTGATTGTTTTTGCAAGAGCATTGATTGCTTCTGAGGTGGTACGTATTAGACGATGATGTACTCTCCCATACGTTTTACCCAGAACGCCACCAAGTTCAATTCTGGTCATTATCTCTTGCATATGTTCTCCTAAATAAAAAAAACCGCCTAAGCGGTTTAATTTTTAAGTTATCTAAGGTCTCATATACTGAGAGCTTAATTTGGGGATGTTTTTCTCTGCCCTGTTTTTATTCACATCTTTGAAAAACATTTTCTTAACGGGGATATCATATCCTGCGCTTGCACACAGCGTAGAAATCACTGTTTGGTCAATAGGTTCACCAGTTTGAGAGTTAACATCAAATGATGCAGCAATAAGTTTA
>NZ_JAMJFW010000101.1:0-4267 GCF_023544405.1 Enterobacter cloacae complex sp. OE43NF | reverse complement strand
ACCCGGAACTGAGTGTCAGGCGTGGAATGAGACAAACGCGGCCATAACAGCGGAATGACACCGGTAAACCGAAAGGCAGGAACAGGAGAGCGCACGAGGGAGCTACCAGGGGGAAACGCCTGGGATCTTTATAGTCCTGTCGGGTTTCGCCACCACTGATTTGAGCGTCAGATTTTGTGATGCTTGTCAGGGGGGCGGAGCCTATGGAAAAACGGCAACGCCGCATCCTTTTTCCTGACTTCCCTGACTTGAGCGCGATCTCGTTATCTCGTCCTTCGTGAGCTGGTAACGCCCGCCGCAGTCTCACGGCAGGAGCGCAGCGACCGAGTGAGCGAGGAGGCGTCATTTCATCGTTACCTGCATTTTGCACTTACGCCCCGCAGCCGTATTTTCCCCCTTGCCACATGAAGCACTTCCCCGAATCTCCATCTCGCCGTAACATACTAAGCCAGTATACACTCCGCTAGCGCTACGTGACTGGTTCAGGGCTGCGCCCCGAAACCCGCTAACAACCTCTCAGCTACTGGATATCACACCATGCCATCTGAACATGATGAACAACGGGATGCTGCTGATACGCAGCTTCCCGGCGAGTATGACCTTTTTGATTTAATGGCGAAGGTTACTGAAGATAACCTGCACGCCCCGGTGGATTCCGGGCCTCCTGTCGGTCGGGAAGCGTTATAGCTTTTTCGCTGGCCAGCGTATGTGTAATACGGTGGTATTACATCTTATTTCTTTATTTTCATGTAATTACGGTTGACTGTAATACCTTGCGTATTACACGTATAAACGAAAAATCCCATTTTTCCCATTTGATTCATGCAGTTGCGATGAAATCGCGATTGCGTATGGTGTATGACCATTTAAGGGATAAAGCAACTTGGCTTTTAAGGCATGAATCTATATCTGGCAGGCCTGAGCGAAATAAAAAAGCGTTACATACCTGCCGGTTCATGTAGCCATGAACCGTGAAAGACAAGGATAGGACAATTATAAGACATTCTGTGATATTTTGGACTAAAATGAGACATTGATAAGACATTATGGGTGGCGTATGGCGAATTTTAACCTTGGTCCAAGAACAGCGATTGCGGCTGTCAGAGATTCCCTGGCTGATATAGAAAACTGGAAGAAAAATGGCATCCCCAGGAGAGAAATTGTGGCTGTACTGAATGAACGTTACGGTCTGAAGATCTCACAGGTTGCGTTTGATAAGGCTCTTTACAGGTTGAGAAAAAATACAGATGGATCGTCTCTCGCTACAGCGGATTCTTTGCCTGCTACAGAAAAATCTGTTTCTGTAGCAGGCGCGCCAGAGAATGGTTTTTTTCTGTCCGTGAATGACTTCAGAAGAGTGGAAGATGAATCTCAAAGACTGGCTGAGTCATTGAGGGATAGCATTGGCAGGAGGAAGGGGTTCTGATTTCCACTCGAAATTGTTTTGTGAAACGTTCGTACATCCGCCCCCTTATCTTCATGCCTGATGTTCTTGCCAACGCCTCACGGCCACGCAATAAATTTCCCGCCCGTTCACCGTTTTTAGCAGGGAACAAACCGGGTTTTGACGTGCCGGCCTGATTTTTGGCCTGAAACCGGTACTCATGCACTTCCTTGCATAGCCATGCAGCCGCGCCAAAATCATCAGGGGCGTTTTTTCACGATACAGGCTGGGAAAGGTACCCAAAACGGCCCGGATGCGGCAGAAACGCGCTGAGGGCCTTTCTGGGGGTGCGGGCAAGGGATGTTATGTTCAATCGAAATCAGAAAAACGATCGGTAAAGCGATCGTTTTTCTGATAGCATCATGTTGATTTTATATAACGTGGGTGTAAAGAATGACTAGACCGATTGCTGTTGATTTATTTGCTGGAGCGGGTGGGCTGAGTCTCGGTTTCGAGCAAGCTGGCTTTGATATAATGGCATCAGTTGAAATAGATCCAATACATTGCTCTGCTCACAAATATAACTTTCCTATGTGCAAAACGATATGTAGAAGTGTTGTTGATGTTACCGGAGAATACGTTAGGGAAGTTTCAGGTATTGGTGAGAAAGAGATTGATGTAGTGATCGGAGGCGCTCCCTGCCAAGGCTTTTCATTAATAGGAAAACGCGCGCTTGATGATGATAGGAACAAACTGGTCTATCACTATGTACGGCTGGTTCTTGAGCTAAAGCCTAAATACTTTATTTTTGAAAATGTAAAAGGGTTGACGGTTGGTAAGCATAAGCAGTTTTTAGTAGAGATAATGGATGCATTTAAAGATGGCGGGTACGACGTTGTAAGCGATTATAAAGTGCTAAACGCAGCTGATTATGGAGTTCCTCAAGATCGCCGTCGTCTTTTCTTAATGGGGGGAAGGAAAGGAATTGCTCTGCCATCATACCCTGAGCCATTATCCATTAGAACAACGGTTGGGGACGCTATTGGGGATATTCCTGATGCGGAAAAATATCCTGAGCTATGGGATAGAGATTGGGTTTATGCTAAATTTGGTGAGCAATCACTATACTCATCCTATTTGCATGGCGTAGAAAAAGATCCTAGTGATTTTAGCTACCCAAGAATTTTTAATAAAGACAAATTAACGTGTTCTTTACTGACAGATCACTCTGACATTTCTAGAGGGCGGTTTGTTGAAACTTTGCCTGACACGGTAGAACCAATCAGCAGGTTTAAAAAGCTCTCGATGAATGGGCTATGTAATACTTTAAGGGCAGGAACAGCAAGTGACAGAGGTGCTTTTACATCTCCTCGTCCTATACATCCGATCTATCCTAGGGTCATCACGGTCAGAGAGGCAGCAAGACTGCATTCATATCCTGATTGGTTCAGATTTCATGTGACTAAGTGGCATGGATTTAGACAGGTCGGTAATAGTGTTCCTCCTATGCTAGCTAGAAGTGTTGGCTTGCAGATTATGAAGGTTCTTGGTGTTACGCCAAAAAAACCAACGAAGAAAATCAAACTCGGTGATGAAAGTTTGGTTGCTATTTCTATGTCCGATGCTGCATCTATGTTTGGTGTGTCATCAAATGTAATTGCTAAGAGAATAAAAAATAGTAACAAGGAGGTTGTTTGTGAGTAAGGATAAAAAAGAAAGGTCCAAAAATAGATACCATCAGTTGGTAGAAAAGATATTTTTCGATAAATATGTTGATGGTGACTTAGAGGTTTTGTTTGAAAGGTTAGAGATAAACAGTGCTGCAAAAGATTTAGGTATAGAACTCCCATCTAATGTTGGTGATGTTATATATTCAATCAGATTTAGAACGCCTATGCCAGAAAGTATTCTGTTGACTCAGCCAGAAGGTAAGGAGTGGATTATTGAGCTGGCTGGTAGGTCAAAGTATCGATTTAGATTAGTAACTATTAGTAGGATTTTGCCAAATCCTAATATGGTGGCAATAAAAATTCCAGACAATACCCCGGAGATAATTACAGGTTATTCTTTAGACGACGAGCAGGCATTGCTGGCGAAGGTGAGATATAACCGGCTAATAGATATATTTCTAGGTATAACCACATATTCTTTACAGAATCATTTAAGAACTACGGTGAAGGGAATTGGTCAAATAGAGATCGATGAACTTTATGTAGGTATAGATAAATACGGTTGCCATTATATAATACCAGTTCAAGCAAAAGGTGGAACAGATCAAATATCAATGGTGCAAACATCGCAAGATACAGCGTGGTGTGAACAAAAATACCCAAATGTTAGATGTAGAGCTATTTCCGCTCAGTTTGTTTCGAGCGATTTGATTGCACTGTTTGAGCTAAAGATAGACGAAGGACAAGTGAAATTGATTGAGGAAAGGCATTACAAACTGGTTCCGGCAAAAGAGTTAGATAGCTCTGACATCTCAAACTACCGCATGTATGTATAATTTCTGAGAGGATCTTCTTGAGATCCTTTCGTTCTAGCCGTAATCTCCTAAGCCGTAAACAAAAAAACCACCGCTACCAACGGTGGTTCGTTTGCCGGAATTTAGAGCTACCAACTCTTTCTTCCGAAGGTAACTGGCTTTCACGGAGCGCAGATACCAAAACTGTCCTTTCAGTGTAGCCGTAGTCAGGCCACCACTTCAAGAACTCTGTAGATAACTCTACTCCGCTCCGTGAATCCGATTACCAGTGGCTGCTGCCAGTGGCGCTTTTGCATGTCTTTCCGGGTTGGACTCAAGACGATAGTTACCGGACAAGGCGCAGCAGTCGGACTGAACGGGGGGTTCGTGCATACAGTCCAGCTTGGAGCGAACTGCCT
>NZ_JAMJFW010000100.1:0-4315 GCF_023544405.1 Enterobacter cloacae complex sp. OE43NF | reverse complement strand
CGCGAACACAAAAAACGGTAACGTCTGTTACCGTTTTGCTTTTACCTCGCAGCCGCCACCCGGCTTTTTCTTTTAATCCCTGCGCGCAATATCCGCAAACTTCGCATCCAGCATTTTGGCCAGATCGCCTGCGGCCAGTTCGATATCCAGCCCGCGCTTGCCGCCGGAAATATAGATGGTTTCAAATTCCTGAGAAGGGGCGTCAATCAGCGTTGGCAGGCGTTTTTTCTGCCCGAGCGGGCTGATCCCGCCCACCAGATAACCCGTGGTGCGTTGCGCAACCATTGGGTCTGCCATATCTACCTTTTTCGCTCCCAGCGCTTTGGCCACTTTCTTCAGATCCAGTTGACCAGCCACGGGCGTGACCGCGACGGCGAGATGCTTCATATCGCCATTCACGGCCACCAGCAGCGTTTTATAGACCTGGTCGGCGTTCAGCCCCAGTTTGCGCACCACTTCATCACCAAAATTGGTTTCGTTCGGATCGTGATCGTAAGTGTGGATCCGGAAAGAAATTTTGTTTTTTTCGAGTAATTTAACGGCGGGAGTCATAGCTATCCTTCTTACGACAGACAATTCATGCTGACAGCATACGCCTGACGTTTGTCTAAAAAATAGCACCATCTTGCGCAATAGTATTGGCAGTGATGGTCACTTTGAGCGACAATCGGCTCAACCGAAGGTCTCCTTCGGCATAATAAAAACGATGAAATTCCTCTTTGACGGGCCAATAGAAATATTGGCCATTTTTTTATTTCAGCAGCGACGGCAAATTTCCTTCTCCGTACAAATGTAATGCCCCCACCGCAACCACGTAATGCCCGGCAGGTAACGCATGCAGCGTCTGCCGCCATGCCGCATTGCGTGCATTCATCAGCACATCATACAGCGATTCACTGAACGTCGACGGCAGCGTTAATTTCCCCTCAGCAGGCGGGGCATCCAGCCACCAGCCAATCATGGTTTGCAGCAGACGGGCGTTGGTATGCCAGTGCGTTAGCGTATCATCAAGAAGAATGAGACCGTCATCAGGCAACTGGCGAAGGAGGGCAATCTGACTATCGGTACCTTCCAGCTCAATGATCGGCAGACGGTGTGCCCGAGCCGCATTCAGCAGCTGGTAATCAATACCGTAATCACCGCGCAGGCCCAGACGCTGCGCCTGCGTCGCCTGCAATATCATGGCAATTTGCCAGAGCGGCAGGGTGTCCAGCATGGAGAGCGATACGCCGGTTTCATCCGCCACGCGCGTCAGTTCGGCGAGCTGAGCCTCGTCCAGACGGTCGGCCAGGGTCAAATCGCTCTCCAGCCCGGCAAAGGGAGACTCGTGGCCTGAAATATCCGCCTCAACCACCAGCGCATCGGCCTGCTTCAGGAGGGATAACAGACCAGAGGGCAGCGGGGACATATCCTGCGTGCCCATATGTATGCTGCCCACCAGGTGCAGATGCTGACCGCCGGGGAGCGAAATATCCATTCCGGGCCAGGTATAACGGCGGGGGAAGAGGGCGCGAAACGATGTTTTTATACGGCGAAACAGACTCATACGCGCTCCATAAACGGAAAGGTTCATGCTAACGCGTGGGGCAGGGCGGCGCAACAGGTGAACGTCGGCACGTTTCGCAGGCCTGATAAGCGCAGCGCCATCAGGCAAAAAAGCCGGGTGGCGCTGCGCTTCCCCGGCCTACAACGTATTACGCTTTCGGTTTAAAGCGCAGCAGACGGTTGGCGTTGCTCACCACGGTAATGGAGGAGAGCGCCATCGCTGCACCTGCGACCACCGGGTTAAGCAGCGTACCGGTCAGGGGCCACAGAATGCCGGCAGCAATCGGGATACCGAGCGAGTTATAGATAAACGCACCCAGCAGGTTCTGCTTCATGTTGCGCAACGTGGCTTTCGAAATCGCCAGCGCATCGGCAACACCCATCAGGCTGTGTCGCATCAGTGTGATAGCTGCCGTCTCAATGGCAACGTCGCTCCCGCTTCCCATGGCAATCCCCACCTCTGCCTGTGCCAGCGCCGGCGCATCGTTAATACCGTCGCCAACCATCGCGACCTGGCGCCCCTGTTGTTGCAGCGTTTTAATGGCGTCCGCTTTACCGTCCGGCAGGACACCGGCAATGACTTCATCGATCCCCGCCTCTCTGGCGATGGCGTTGGCCGTGGTTGGATTATCCCCGGTTAACATCACCAGGCGGTAGCCCGCGCGGTGCAGTCGTTGTAAGGCATCCACACTGTCCTGACGTAACGGATCGCGCACGGCCAGCAGGGCCGTAATTTGACCGTCCACCGCGAGCAGCACAGGGGTTGCGCCCTGTGATGCCTGGGCATTCAGTTCACTTTCCAGCGCTGAAGTTGCTATGCCGTTTTCATTCATCAGGGCCTGGTTACCCAGCAGCAGTGTGTGCCCTTCGGCCTCACCGCTGACGCCTAATCCGCGCAGGGTGCGGAAGTTGTTCACCTGCGGCAGGCTGGCCTCACCGGCTTTCTCAATGATGGCTCGCGCCAGCGGGTGGCTGGAGCCTTGTTCCAGGGCCGCGGCAAGACGCAGTGCATCTGCCTCCGCGAAGCCTGAGGTATGCACGGATACAACCTGCGGTTTACCTTCGGTCAGGGTACCGGTTTTATCAAAGACCAGCGTGTCGAGAGTGCTGGCGCGTTGCAGGGCGTCGGCATCACGTACCAGCACGCCAAATTCGGCGGCGCGGCCCACGCCGGAGATAATCGACATCGGCGTCGCAAGGCCGAGCGCGCAAGGACAGGCGATAATCAGTACCGTGGTGGCGATCACCAGGGTATAGACAATTTGCGGCGCCGGGCCGAAGAAATACCAGATAGCCGCGCTCAGCAGCGCGATGCCCACTACTACCGGCACAAAAATGGCGGAGATTTTATCGGCCAGCTGACCTATTTCAGGCTTACTGCTCTGTGCCTGGCGCACCATGCGGATAATACGGGACAGCGTGGTATGGCTCCCCACCGCACTGGCGGTGAACAGCACGCTGCCGTCCTGCACCACCGTACCGGCATGCACGCCATCACCCTGTGATTTCTGCTGCGGAATGGGTTCCCCGGTGAGCATCGCTTCGTCAAACCAGGCTTCGCCCTGCGTAATGTCTCCGTCCACGGGAACGCGGTCACCGGTGGTCAGACGCAGCGTCATACCGGGCTGAACCTCGGCCAGCGGAACGCTTTTTTCTCCGTCGTCAGTGACCACGCGGGCGGTCGGGGGGGTTAAATCCAGCAGCCGTTCCAGCGCCTTTGAGGAGCGCTGACGGGCACGCGCTTCCAGCATATGGCCCAGGTTAATCAGGCCGATGATCATCGCGCTCGCTTCATAATAGAGATGGCGGGCTTCCATCGGGAACCACTGTGGCCAGACGTTCACGCTCATGGAGTAGAGCCATGCCGCACCCGTGCCGAGTGCCACCAGCGTATCCATGGTTGCGGTGCGGTTTTTCAGGCTTTTCCAGGCGCTGGAGTAGAAATGTCCGCCTGCAAATACCATTACACCAAGCGTAATGATACCAATGACCAGCCACAGCGTGCGGTTGTCGTCGGTGACCATCATGTTGTCACCGATCATGCCCCACACCATCACCGGGATGCCGACCAGCAGCGCAACAATGGCCTGCCAGCGGAAGCGTTTCATGGTGGCGATAGCCGTTTCCTGCTGGCGTTCGCGGCGTTTGGCATCATCTTCGATGGCCTCTGCGCCATAGCCCGCTTTTTCAACGGCCTGCACTAATTCTGCGGCGGAGGCACTGCCCATGACCAGCGCTGTACGCTCCGCAAGATTGACCCGTGCCTGCGCGACTCCGGGTACCGCCTGCAAGGCATTTTGCACCCGGGAGACGCAGCTGGCGCAGCTCATGCCGTTGATCAGCAGCTGTTGGCTGTCATCGATATCATCAGCTGCCGGAAGCTCAGGAGTGGCCGCTGTCAGTGCTTCCGACGGGGATGATGACTCTGCCAGCGGTTTAGCCTTTGGGTGGCTCAGCTCCGCCCCATAACCTGCCTGTTTGATGGTATCAATCAGCGCTTGCGCACTGGCGCTGCCGGTGACGGCGGCGTGATCGATAGTGACGTCAGCGCTTTCGACATCAGGACGCTGTTCCAGACTTTCTTTAACGCGTTTGACACAGTGGCCGCAGGAGAGGCCGTCCAGTGTCAGGTCAATTGTGTGAGACATAACAAAACTCCCGTATAATGAACTGGTCAGTTGTTGACCGGAGTAACGCTTTTCGCTAACTGTTATGAAGGTTAAACCTTCCATCAAGGGGAAGGTCAAGAATTTAAATCGCTGATTGAAAG
>NZ_JAMJFW010000010.1:0-115383 GCF_023544405.1 Enterobacter cloacae complex sp. OE43NF | reverse complement strand
TGCCAGGGTGGTGGCGACTGAGCCACCCTGGCACGTTCACGGGTCATGTTGTTACAGAGCAGCAAGGAACGTAAAGTGAACGGAATTACCTCTACAGCCATATGTTCCCCCTCACCCCAGCCCTCTCCCTCAAGGGAGAGGGAGTCCTCCGTGCAGGTATTATTTTGTGGGGAACCCTCAGCCCTGTGGGAGAGGGGTGTGTCACATTAAAAATCTGCTTTCAACACCACACGGTAACGGGCTTTGCCGTCACGCACGTGCTGGATCGCTTCGTTGATTTTCGACATCGGATAGAGTTCGGTGGTTGGCGATACTTTCGTGCGCCCGGCGAACTTCATCAGTTTGCGCAACTCGAACGGTGTGCCGGTTGCAGAGCCGGACACGCTGCGATCCCCGCCGATCAGGGTAAACGCCGGAACCGGCAGCGGCTTCAGCACGGCACCTACCGTATGGAAGTTACCGCCGTAGGCCAGTGCTTCAAAGTACGGCTGCCAGTCGAGATCGACATTAACGGTGTTGATGATCAGATCGAATTGACCCGCCAGTGCTTTCAGCGCGTCTGGATCGCGGCTGTTCACCACTTTATCCGCTCCCATCGCCAGCACTTCTTGTTCTTTCGCCGGGTTAGAACTGAATGCCGTCACTTCGCAGCCCATCGCGTGCAGCAGTTTGATGGCAATATGACCGAGCCCCCCGATACCAATCACACCCACACGGCTGGTGGCGGTGATATGGTGCATCAGCAGCGGTTTAAAGACGGTAATGCCGCCGCACAGCAGCGGGCCTGCGGATTCGATATCAATGCTGTCCGGCAGCGGAATGACCCACTGCCAGTCGGCGCGCAGTTTATCGGCAAAACCGCCCTTGTTGAGGATGGTTGGAACGGCGCCTTCAAGGCAGTTGATCTGGTTGCCGCTGATACAGGCGTCGCAATGACCGCAGCTGCGTGCCGTCCAGCCAATACCCACGCGCTGGCCCACTTTCAGGCCTTTGTCCTGCGCAGCGCTGCCGAGCGCCACGACGCGGCCAATCACTTCGTGTCCGGCGACCAGTGGATAGCTTGAAAAGCCCCATTCGTTGTCGATCATGGAGAGATCCGAGTGGCAGATCCCACAGTAATCAACCTGTACTTCGACGTCTTCCGCTTTTAGTTCGCCCGCATCGTACTCGTACAGTTCAAGTTCTGCACCCGCCTGCGGTGCGGCGTAGCTTTTTATCTTCGACATCGTGTTTCCCCCGTTATGGTGTGAACTGAGAGTGTAGAGCATTCAGTTAACCACCGCTTAACAGAAGAGGGCAGCAAAAGTATTTACAACGTTTTCAGCATCCTGACTTCGCAATCGACGTGGCCGGTGCAGCCCAGCGGTGCATCAATATGCTCAAAGCCCAGATGTTCATACAGGCCGATGGCCTCTTTGAGGAAGGCGGTTGTTTCGAGGTAACAGCGTGTAAATCCCTGATTGCGGGCATAGTCGAGTGCGACCAGCGCCAGTCTCTTCGCCAGGCCTTGTCCGCGAACAGATGGCAGGAAATACATTTTCTGCAGCTCGCAGATATCCGGCTCGCTGCAGCTGAGCGGAGCAACGCCGCCGCCGCCCACCACCTGGCCATTCTGCTCAATAACCCAGTAGGCGTGGCCCGGCTGGCTGTAAAGCTGGAACAGCTCGTCCAGATTTGGATCAGCAACCGTGTAGCCTTTATCAGCCGTCAGGCCATATTCGGCAGAAACCGTACGGATAACGGCGGCGATAGCCGGGTTGTCCTGCACAGCGATCCGACGCATCGTCGTCGCGACGGGGGTAATCACGCTCATAGCATTACTCATTACAAAAATTGACACACAATTGCTGTTAATAGCACCGCAGAAAGGGGAGTGCAAGCGAGGAGTTTTCAGGAAGAATACCCCTTACGCCCTGAAGCGTAAGGGGTAAAAGCATTACAGGGCCGCAATCACCGCCTGCTGCTCAATCAGCTTGGTCTTCGCATCGGCGAAAGCAACCAGGCGTTCACGCTCTTTGGCGATGACCGCTTCCGGCGCGCGGGCGACAAAGCCTTCGTTCGCCAGTTTGCTTTCGATTTTGCCAATTTCCACGTCGACTTTCGCCACTTCTTTCGCCAGACGTGCCAGCTCAGCGTCTTTGTCGACGAGACCCGCCATTGGGATCAGCAGCTCAGCGCCGTCGATGATTTTCGTCACGGAGACCGGACCTTTGTCATCGGCTGGCAGCACGGTGATGCTTTCCAGACGCGCCATGGTTTTCAGGAAGGTATTGTTCTCGGTGACACGACGAACAGCCGCGTCGCTGCAACCGCGCAGGAGCAGCTCCAGCGGTTTGCCCGGGGCGATGTTCATTTCTGCACGGATGTTACGTACAGCGACGATCGCCTGCTTCAGCCACTCGGTATCCGCTGAGGCAGCTTCATCCACTTTAGCGGCATCGAATTCCGGGAACGGCTGCAGCATGATGGTGTCGGCGTTGATGCCCGCGATCGCTTTCACACGCTGCCAGATGGTTTCGGTGATAAATGGAATGATCGGGTGCGCCAGACGCAGCAGGCCTTCCAGCACAGTGATCAGCGTGTTACGCGTGCCGCGCAGTTCTGCCTCCGTTCCGCCGTTCATGACCGGCTTCGCCAGCTCCAGGTACCAGTCACAGAACTGGTTCCAGGTGAATTCGTACAGAATGCCCGCCGCGATGTCGAAGCGGTAGCTGTCCAGCGCCTCGCGGAACGCTTTCACCGTCTGGTTGAATTCCGCCAGGATCCAGCGGTCGGCCAGAGAGAGGATCATCTCGCCGCCGTTGAAGCCGCAATCCTGATCTTCGGTGTTCATCAGCACGAAACGGCTGGCGTTCCACAGTTTGTTACAGAAGTTACGGTAACCTTCCAGACGCTTCATGTCCCAGTTGATGTCGCGACCGGTAGAGGCCAGCGCCGCCAGAGTGAAACGCAGGGCGTCAGTACCGTGAGATTCAATCCCGTTCGGGAACTGCTTCTCGGTGCGCTTGCGGATCTTCTCTGCCAGCTGTGGCTGCATCATGTTACCGGTGCGTTTTTCCAGCAGCTCTTCCAGGGAGATCCCGTCCACCATATCCAGCGGGTCAATGACGTTGCCCTTGGATTTGGACATCTTCTGGCCTTCATCGTCACGGATAAGACCGGTCATATAGACGGTATGGAACGGAACCTGCGGCTTGCCGTTTTCATCTTTAATGAAGTGCATGGTCATCATGATCATGCGGGCAATCCAGAAGAAGATGATATCGAAGCCGGACACCATCACGCTGGTTGGGTGGAACTGACGCAGCGCGTCGGTGTTCTCTGGCCAGCCGAGGGTGGAGAAGGTCCACAGCGCGGAGGAGAACCAGGTATCCAGCACGTCTTCGTCCTGACGCAGGGCAACATCTGCGCTCAGGTTATTTTCCTGACGCACTTCATCTTCACTGCGGCCAACGTATACATTGCCTTCGTTGTCATACCATGCCGGGATACGGTGACCCCACCACAGCTGACGGGAGATACACCAGTCCTGAATATCGCGCATCCAGGAGAAGTACATGTTTTCGTACTGCTTCGGCACGAACTGAATGCTGCCGTTTTCAACCGCTTCAACAGCCGGTTTTGCCAGCACGTCGGCACGCACATACCACTGGTCGGTCAGCATTGGCTCGATAACCACGCCACCACGGTCGCCGTACGGCACGGTCAAATCGTGAGGTTTAATCTCTTCCAGCAGGCCGAGTGCGTCAACAGCAGCCACAATCGCTTTACGCGCGGCAAAGCGTTCCAGCTTCTGGAACTCTGCCGGAATGTCGCTTGAGTAAACGTCGGATTCGTTGCCTTTGGTGTCATACACTTCTGCGCTTTCACGGATGTCACCGTCGAACGTCAGAATGTTGATCATCGGCAGGGCGTGACGACGACCCACTTCGTAGTCGTTGAAGTCGTGCGCCGGGGTGATTTTCACGCAGCCGGTGCCTTTTTCCATGTCGGCGTGTTCGTCGCCCACTATCGGAATGCGGCGGTTCACCAGCGGCAGCACCACGAATTTGCCAATCAGATCTTTATAACGCGGATCTTCCGGGTTAACGGCCACGCCGGTATCGCCCAGCAGGGTTTCCGGACGGGTGGTTGCCACCACTAAGTAATCTTTACCGTCTGCGGTTTTCGCGCCGTCGGCCAGCGGATAGCGGATGTGCCACATGGAACCTTTAGACTCGCGGTTTTCCACTTCCAGGTCAGAGATCGCGGTGCGCAGTTTCGGGTCCCAGTTAACCAGGCGTTTGCCACGGTAAATCAGGTCTTCTTTGTACAGACGGACGAACACTTCTTTTACGGCGTTGGAAAGGCCTTCGTCCATGGTGAAACGCTCGCGCTCCCAGTCTACGGAGTTACCGAGACGGCGCATCTGACGGGTAATGGTGCCGCCAGATTCTGCTTTCCACTGCCAGATTTTATCGATAAAGGCGTCGCGACCGTAATCGTGACGGGTTTTACCCTCTTCAGCGGCAATCTTACGCTCAACCACCATCTGGGTCGCGATACCCGCGTGGTCAGTCCCCGCCTGCCACAGGGTGTTTTTGCCCTGCATGCGCTGGTAGCGGATCATGGTATCCATGATGGTCTGCTGGAAGGCATGACCCATATGCAAACTGCCGGTGACGTTCGGCGGCGGGATCATGATGCAGAAGGACTCTTTGCTTTCATCGCCGTTAGGCTTGAAATAGCCCTGCTGTTCCCAGTGCTCGTAAAGCGGCTGTTCGATATCGCGTGGGTTATATGTCTTTTCCATTATTTCCAGGTTGCCGTATTCAGGTTAAAACCAGCCAGGCGGTACGCTTTGTAGCGTTCGCGCGCCAGTTGTTTCAAGGATTCTTCGTAAGGGACAAAGTCTACCACTTCTGTGAAAGCGGTGGCAAAATCTGCAAAATCTATCCGCAGGCTAATCAGAATATCGCGCGCGCTGCTGTTGCGCTTTTGCGGCCAGGCTATCTCGACCGGTGCGCCGCCGCGCGGCCCTTCGCCAGACAGGTTATGCGGTACAAAACTCTCCGGCGGGCGCGCCCACAGCGCTTCGTCAAGACGAATCGCCTGCTGTTCATCTTCACAGGCAATCAGAACCCGCTTACCTGCGCGCCAACGTTCTGCGGCAATTTCACACACCAACTGTTCTACGGCGCTGAGGCCATCCTGATGGGTGTCATTGTCCAGAAGGTAGAACGTTGCATTCTTCATATATGGGGCTTCTTGTGCTCACTTTAAATACTTAAGCCGGGTGGCGGCTTCGCCTTACCCGGCCTACGGTTTACTGCCGTTTTGACTTACTCGTCGCCGTTAAATCCGGCGCGGTTTAGCAGGAACTGCGACAGCAACGCAACCGGACGACCGGTCGCGCCTTTGGCTTTTCCGGAGCGCCATGCGGTGCCGGCAATATCCAGGTGCGCCCAGTTGTACTTGCGGGTGAAGCGTGCCAGGAAGCAACCCGCGGTGATGGCACCACCAGGACGGCCGCCGATGTTCGCCATGTCCGCAAAGTTAGACTCCAGCTGCTCCTGGTATTCGTCACCCAGTGGCAGACGCCATGCGCGGTCGCCGGCTTGTTCGGACGCGCCGATAAGTTCGTGCGCCAGCGGATTGTGGTTCGACATCAGGCCGGTGATGTGGTGGCCCAGCGCGATCACGCAGGCACCGGTCAGGGTGGCCACGTCGATCACCACGTCAGGTTCGAAGCGTTCAACGTAGGTTAATACATCGCACAGCACCAGACGGCCCTCGGCATCGGTGTTCAGCACCTCAACGGTCTGGCCGGACATGGTGGTCAGGACATCACCCGGACGATAAGCGCGTCCACCCGGCATGTTTTCGCAGCCCGCCAGCACGCCGATAACGTTAATCGGTAACTGAAGTTCAGCCACCATACGCATCACGCCATACACCGCCGCTGCACCACACATGTCGTACTTCATCTCATCCATGCCTTCAGAAGGCTTGATGGAGATACCACCGGAGTCGAAGGTCAGGCCTTTACCGACCAGCACAACAGGACGCGCGTCTTCTGACGGATTGCCCTTGTATTCGATAACCGACATCAGGGATTCGTTCTGCGAGCCGTTGCCCACCGCCAGGTAAGAGTGCATACCCAGCTCTTTCATCTGCTGTTCGCCGATAACGCGGGTGATGACATTCTTGCTGTAGGAGTCAGCCAGCTGGCGCGCCTGAGAGGCCAGATAGGCGGCGTTACAGATATTAGGCGGCATGTTGCCCAGATCTTTTGCGGCTTTAATCCCGGCGGCAATCGCCAGACCGTGCTGGATGGCGCGCTCGCCGCTGGTGAGTTCGCGACGGGTTGGCACGTTAAAGACCATTTTACGCAGCGGACGGCGCGGCTCGCTTTTGTTGGTCTTGAGCTGATCGAAGCTGTACAGGCTCTCTTTTGCGGTTTCGACAGCCTGGCGCACTTTCCAGTAGGTGTTACGACCTTTGACGTGCAGTTCGGTCAGGAAGCAAACGGCTTCCATTGAGCCGGTGTCATTCAGGGTATTAATTGTTTTCTGAATCACCTGCTTATACTGACGTTCATCCAGCTCGCGCTCTTTACCGCAGCCAATCAGCAGAATACGTTCGGACAGCACGTTCGGAACATGGTGCAGTAACAGCGTCTGCCCAGGTTTGCCTTCCAGTTCGCCACGGCGCAGCAGGGCGCTAATGTAGCCGTCACTGATTTTATCGAGTTGCTCGGCGATCGGGGAGAGTCGGCGTGGTTCAAAGACGCCCACAACGATGCAGGCACTCCGCTGTTTCTCCGGGCTACCGCTTTTTACACTGAACTCCATGCACTACGCTCCTGAATCTTAAAGACAACAGCGGCTGCTACGGATAGAATTGAAACCTTTCGTAACTCAAGTCCGCTGTTGTGGTGACTTCGTGTTAATCTTACGTTATTACGGTTTCGACACGTCAGAAAAAGTCCTGAAGCGTGAATCCGCCGGGTGTTTTAATCTTAGCGATGATTTCGACGACTCAAGAGAATAAATGACGTTTAAGCCATGAAACAAGCGATTTTCCAGCAAAGAGACGGGTTTTTACGGGCGTATTTAAAGTGATAATCATAAGATATCTGGTGCGGGAGACGCTCAAAAGCCAACTGGCGATCCTCTTCATCCTGCTGCTGATTTTTTTCTGTCAGAAGCTGGTCAAGATCCTCGGTGCGGCCGTTGACGGCGAAATTCCAACGAATCTGGTGCTTTCCCTGCTTGGTTTAGGGATCCCGGAAATGGCGCAGCTTATTCTGCCGCTAAGTCTTTTCCTCGGTCTGCTCATGACGCTCGGTAAGCTTTATACCGAGAGTGAAATCACGGTGATGCATGCCTGTGGCTTGAGCAAAGCTGTTCTGGTGAAAGCCGCCATGATACTGGCGCTGTTCACGGGTATCGTCGCCGCGGTGAATGTGATGTGGGCGGGCCCACTGTCCTCTCGTCATCAGGATGAAGTGCTGGCTGAAGCAAAAGCGAACCCCGGTATGGCGGCATTAGCGCAGGGGCAGTTCCAGCAGGCGACCGACGGAAACTCAGTGCTGTTTATTGAGAGCGTTGACGGCAGCAAATTCAACGACGTCTTCCTGGCACAGCTGCGGACCAAAGGAAACGCCCGTCCATCGGTGGTGGTAGCAGACTCCGGTCAGCTTGCGCAGCGCAAAGATGGTTCCCAGGTCGTGACGCTGAATAAAGGCACCCGCTTTGAAGGCACCGCGATGCTTCGTGACTTCCGTATTACGGATTTCCAGAACTATCAGGCCATTATTGGTCATCAGGCGGTGGCGCTCGATCCAACGGATACCGAGCAAATGGATATGCGTACGCTGTGGAACACTGATACTGACAGAGCGCGTGCGGAGTTCCACTGGCGTATTACGCTCGTCTTCACCGTGTTTATGATGGCATTGATTGTCGTGCCGCTGAGCGTGGTGAACCCGCGTCAGGGGCGCGTGCTCTCAATGCTGCCGGCGATGCTGCTGTACCTGATCTACTTCCTGCTGCAAACCTCGATTCGTTCTAACGGCGCGAAGGGTAAGCTGGACCCGATGCTCTGGACGTGGTTCGTCAACAGCCTGTACATCTTACTGGCGCTGGGATTAAACCTGTGGGATACGGTGCCAGTGCGCCGCATACGTGCCCGATTTTCGCGTAAAGGAGCCATCTAATGCAGGCGTTTGGCGTTCTTGATCGCTATATCGGTAAAACCATTTTCACCACCATCATGATGACGTTGTTCATGCTGGTGTCGCTCTCCGGCATTATTAAATTTGTCGATCAGCTGAAAAAAGCCGGGCAAGGGAGCTACGACGCGCTGGGTGCAGGGATGTATACCCTGCTCAGCGTGCCAAAAGATGTGCAGATCTTCTTCCCGATGGCGGCCCTGCTGGGCGCGCTGCTGGGGCTGGGGATGCTGGCACAGCGCAGCGAACTGGTTGTGATGCAGGCATCGGGCTTTACCCGTTTGCAGGTGGCGCTGTCGGTCATGAAAACTGCGATCCCACTGGTGCTGTTGACCATGGCGATTGGCGAGTGGGTGGCACCGCAGGGCGAACAGATGGCGCGTAACTATCGTGCCCAGGCGATGTACGGCGGTTCACTGCTCTCTACACAGCAAGGGTTATGGGCGAAAGATGGCCAGAACTTCGTCTATATCGAACGTGTGAAAGGGGATGATGAGCTGGGCGGCGTGAGTATTTACGCCTTCAATGATGAGCGTCGTTTACAGTCTGTACGTCACGCATCGTCAGCGAAGTTTGACCCCGAACACAAGCAGTGGCGGTTATCCCAGGTTGACGAGTCTGACCTGACGAACCCAAAACAGATCACCGGCTCTCAGACGGTGTCCGGGACGTGGAAAACCAACCTCACGCCGGACAAACTCGGGGTGGTGGCGCTGGATCCGGACGCGCTCTCCATCAGCGGGTTGCACAACTACGTCAAATACCTGAAGTCGAGCGGGCAGGATGCCGGGCGCTATCAACTCAATATGTGGAGCAAAATCTTCCAGCCGATGTCCGTGGCGGTCATGATGCTGATGGCCCTGTCGTTTATCTTTGGCCCGCTGCGTAGCGTACCGATGGGTGTTCGAGTGGTCACCGGGATCAGCTTCGGCTTTGTATTCTACGTCCTCGATCAGATCTTTGGCCCGCTGACGCTGGTTTACGGCATTCCGCCAATTATTGGTGCGCTGCTGCCGAGCGCCAGCTTCCTGCTGATCAGCCTCTGGCTGCTGCTGAAACGCTCCTGATTGTCCTCTCCTCGCTTCCGGTTAGCCGGAAGCGAGGCTAATCTCCTGTTTCACCCCGCACTTTTTCTCACAACCTTCAACGTCCCGCCGCGAATTTGAGTATTATTGAGCGATAAAGTCGTGAAGGGATCCTCTATGAAGCAAATTCGAATGCTTGCCCAGTACTACGTCGACCTGATGATGAAGCTCGGGCTGGTGCGTTTCTCCATGCTGCTGGCGCTGGCGCTGGTTGTTCTGGCCATTGTCGTGCAAATGGCCGTGACCATGGTGTTGCATGGTCAGGTCGAGAGTATCGACGTCATCCGCTCTATCTTCTTCGGTTTGCTGATCACCCCCTGGGCGGTCTATTTTCTTTCCGTCGTCGTTGAACAGTTGGAAGAGTCCCGTCAGCGCCTGTCAAAACTGGTTGATAAGCTGGAAGAGATGCGCGAGCGCGATTTAAAGCTCAACGTCCAACTGAAAGACAACATTGCCCAGCTTAACCAGGAGATTTCAGATCGTGAGAAGGCGGAAGCCGAGCGTCAGGCGACGCTTGAGCAGCTGAAAATCGAAATGAAAGAGCGTGAGGTGACGCAGATCCAGCTTGAGCAGCAATCCTCTTTCCTGCGTTCATTCCTTGATGCTTCTCCGGATCTGGTTTTCTACCGCAACGAAGACAAAGAGTTCTCCGGCTGTAACCGGGCGATGGAGCTGCTGACCGGCAAAAGCGAAAAGCAGCTGATCCACCTGAAACCCCAGGATGTGTACTCAGAAGAGGCGGCCGCCAAGGTCATGGAGACGGACGAAAAAGTCTTCCGCCACAATGTCTCGCTGACCTATGAACAGTGGCTGGATTACCCGGACGGGCGTAAAGCCTGCTTTGAGATCCGTAAAGTGCCGTACTACGACCGCGTCGGGAAACGCCACGGCCTGATGGGCTTTGGCCGCGATATCACCGAGCGTAAGCGTTATCAGGATGCCCTTGAGCGCGCCAGCCGCGATAAGACGACTTTCATCTCCACCATTAGCCATGAACTGCGTACCCCGTTGAACGGCATCGTCGGCTTAAGCCGTATTCTGCTGGACACCGACCTGACGGCGGAGCAGGAAAAATACCTCAAAACGATCCATGTCTCGGCGGTCACGCTGGGGAATATCTTCAACGATATTATCGACATGGATAAGATGGAGCGCCGTAAAGTCCAGCTTGATAACCAGCCGGTTGATTTCACCAGCTTCCTTGCCGATCTGGAAAACCTGTCCGGCCTGCAGGCGCAGCAAAAGGGGCTGAGCTTTGTCATGGAGCCAACCCTGCCGCTGCCGCACAAAGTGGTCACGGACGGCACGCGTCTGCGCCAAATCCTCTGGAACCTGATCAGCAACGCGGTGAAATTTACCCAGCAGGGGCAGGTGGCGGTGCGTATCCGCTATGACGAAGGCGACATGCTGCACTTTGAGGTGGAAGACTCAGGCATTGGCATTCCGCAGGAAGAGCAGGACAAAATCTTTGCCATGTATTATCAGGTGAAGGACAGCAACGGTGGTAAGCCTGCTACCGGCACGGGCATTGGCCTTGCGGTATCGAAACGGCTCGCGAAGAGCATGGGCGGTGATATCACCGTGGCCAGCCAGGCGGGCAAAGGCTCTACCTTTACGCTGACGGTGCATGCCCCGGCGGTGGCAGAAGAGGTTGAGGATACCTTTGAACAAGACGATATGCCGCTCCCTGCGCTGCATGTTCTGCTGGTCGAAGACATCGAGCTGAACGTGATTGTGGCGCGCTCGGTGCTGGAAAAACTGGGTAACAGCGTGGACGTGGCGATGACCGGAAAAGCCGCGCTGGAGATGTTTAAACCGGGCGAATATGACCTCGTCCTGCTGGATATTCAACTGCCGGACATGACCGGGCTGGATATCTCCCGTGCGCTGACAACGCAGTATGCCGCCGATGAACTGCCGCCGCTGGTCGCGCTGACGGCCAACGTCCTGAAAGATAAAAAAGAGTACCTCGATGCCGGTATGGATGATGTGCTCAGCAAGCCGCTGGCGGTGCCTGCTCTGACCGCCATGATCAAGAAGTTCTGGGATACCCATGATGAAGAGGAGAGCACCATGACGTCTGTTGATAGCGCGAAGGCCCAAACGATTCTGGATACTGCGATGCTGGAGCAGTACATCGACCTGGTTGGCCCAAAACTGATTACCGATGGTCTGGCCGTGTTCGAAAAAATGATGCCTGGCTACCTGAGCGTGCTGGAGTCCAACCTGACCGCACGCGATCAGAAAGGCATTGTGGAAGAAGGACATAAGATCAAAGGCGCTGCAGGCTCTGTCGGGTTACGCCACTTACAGCAGTTGGGACAACAGATTCAGTCACCTGATTTACCGGCATGGGAAGATAACGTGGGTGATTGGGTCGAAGAGATGAAACAAGAGTGGCAGAACGATGTGGCGGTGCTAAAAGCCTGGGTGGATGCCAGAAAAAAATGACCCCGGCTTAACCGGGGTGCGCGAATACTGCGCCAACACCAGGGAAATCGTGGCTGCGCCTGATTTTTCGTGTTGTTTTCGCATGGGCGCCGCCTGAAAATTTAGGCCGCACGCAGATAAGATAGCAAATCTTAAATGGTTTGTTACATGAATCAGTGAAATGTGTGAAGCATAGCGTTTTAATCAAAATTAATTATGTGCTTCAGCAAGTTGCAAAGAAGGAACGTCAGGATGAAAAAGGTTGGTGTCGTACTGAGCGGATGCGGTGTTTACGATGGTTCAGAAATTCATGAAGCCGTCATCACGCTGCTGGCCCTGGCAAGGCAGGGGGCGGAAGCGATCTGTTTCGCGCCAGACAAAAAGCAGGCAGATGTGATTAATCATCTGACCGGAGAGGCCATGGCGGAAACCCGTAACGTACTGATTGAAGCGGCGCGTATTGCGCGTGGCGATGTCCACCCCCTTATTCAGGCGGACGCCGCTGAGCTCGATGCGTTAATCGTGCCGGGCGGGTTTGGGGCGGCCAAAAATCTCAGTACCTTTGCTTCAGAAGGGGCGGCGTGTCAGATCGATCCCCATTTAAAAGCGCTGTCGCAGGCGATGCACGCGGCAGGTAAACCGCAGGGCTTTATCTGTATCGCGCCGGCAATGCTGCCTAAAATTTTTGATTTCCCGCTGCGGCTGACAATCGGCACCGATATTGATACCGCAGAAATCATCGAGGAGATGGGCGGCGAGCACGTACCTTGTCCGGTGGATGACATTGTGGTGGATGAAGACAACAAGGTCGTTACCACGCCTGCCTGGATGCTGGCGCAGAATATTGCCGAGGCCGCTGCAGGCATCGAAAAACTGGTGGCCAGAGTGCTGGTGATGACTGAATGAGTCGTAAATTCGGCGCAGGCGCGTGGGTGAAACGCGCCCTGTTGCGCATCGTTCTCGTGCTCGCGGTATTCTGGGGCGGCGGACTCGCCTTATTCAGCATTATGCCGGTCCCGTTTTCGGCCGTGATGGTCGAGCGTCAGCTTGGGGCATGGCTCAGCGGTGATTTCAGCTATGTGGCCCACTCGGACTGGGTAAGTATGGATGAGATCTCACCTTTTATGGGGCTGGCGGTCATTGCGGCAGAGGATCAGAAATTCCCGGAACACTGGGGGTTTGACGTGGCGGCAATCGAGAAAGCGCTGGCGCACAATGAACGCCACGAAAACCGCGTCCGTGGGGCATCGACATTATCGCAGCAAACCGCAAAGAATCTGTTCCTGTGGGACGGTCGCAGCTGGGTACGAAAAGGGCTGGAAGCGGGGTTGACGCTGGGGATGGAAACGGTCTGGAGCAAAAAACGCATTCTGACCGTCTATCTCAATATTGCTGAGTTTGGCGATGGTGTGTTTGGTGTGGAGGCCGCCGCGCAGCGCTATTTCAATAAACCGGCCAGCCGACTGAGTATGTCCGAAGCAGCGCTCCTGGCTGCCGTCTTGCCTAATCCCATCCGCTTTAAGGCTAATGCCCCTTCAGGGTACGTGCGAAGCCGTCAGGCGTGGATCATGCGCCAGATGCGTCAGTTAGGCGGGGAAGGGTTTATGCAGCGTAATAAGCTGATGTAGGGCGGGTAAGCGCAGCGCCACCCGCCAGCGGGGCTGAAATTAATCCTCGTCAAACCCGGCGTTAAACAGCGCAATCACCGCCGCCAGCGCTTCCTCTTCCTGTGGGCCGGTGGCTTCGACTTCAATCTGGCGACCTTTGGCGGAGTCCAGCATCAGCAGCGCAATGACGCTGTTTGCTTCCGCTTCGGTCCCTTCATCATTTCGCAGCAGAACTTCCGCATCGAAACCCTGCATCAGTTCAAACAGCTTCATTGCCGGGCGGGCGTGCATGCCCAGCTTATTGGTGATCTCAACGGTTTGTTTTACGGTCATGTTTTACGTTTTTCCAGCGTGCGATGACGGGACTGAACGTTCTTTCCGCGTGAACGGAAATAGTCGGCCAGCTGTTCGGCGATATAGACCGAACGATGTTTACCGCCGGTACAGCCAATCGCCACCGTCAGATAGCTACGATTGTTTGTCTCCAGCATAGGTAACCATAGCTCAAGGTAGCTTCGCGTCTGGTAGATAAAATTGTGAACTTCTGTGTGCCTGTCGAGGAACGCCGCGACGGGTTTATCCAGACCGGTCATTGGACGCAGTTTCGGATCCCAGTGCGGGTTTGGCAGGAAGCGCACGTCGAAAACATAATCCGCATCGATAGGAATGCCGTGCTTAAAACCGAATGACTCAAACACCATTGTCAGTTCACGCTCGCGTTTGCCCAGTAAACGGGTACGCAGCATTTCTGCCAGCTCGTGAACGGACATTTCGGAGGTGTCGACAATCAAATCGGCACGTGAGCGCAGGGGCTCCAGCAGGTCGCTCTCTTCGTCGATTGCGCTCTCCAGAGAGAGGTTCTTGCTGGAAAGCGGGTGCAAACGACGGGTATCGCTGTAGCGACGGATCAGCGTGTTGCGGTCCGCATCAAGGAACAACAGCTGAGGTGAAAACGTGTCCGGCAGGTTGCTCATCGCCTGTTCAAAGATTTCTGGCGATTCAGGCATGTTACGGACGTCGATGCTGACGGCGGCAGAGATTTGTCTGTCTGCAAGGGTGCGTGCCAGCTCGGGCAGCAGTACCACCGGCAGGTTATCGACGCAGTAAAAACCCATGTCTTCCAGCGCGCGCAGGGCGACGGATTTCCCCGACCCTGAACGGCCACTGACAATCATCAGCACCATGTTCCGTTTCTCCTCAGGACAACAGATGTGAAGGCCATCTCCTGGTTATGCCTCATCCTGACTGCCTTCTGCTTCAGTGATAATTTCATAAAGCTCTTCATCACTTTGCGCTGAGCGCAGTCGACGGCAGATGGTTTTATCGGCCAGGCGTTTAGCGACCAGTGAAAGCGTATGCAGATGGGTTTTCGTCTGATCGGCAGGAACCAGCAGCGCGAAGAGGAGATCAACGGGCTGGTTATCGATGGCATCAAAGGCAATAGGCGTTTCCAGTTGCACAAACACACCGACGGCACGCAAGGTGTCCTCTTCCAGTTTGCCATGCGGGATCGCAATGCCGTTGCCGATACCGGTACTGCCCATTTTTTCACGGGTCAGGATGGCTTCGAATACGACCTGCGGTGGCAGGCCCAGCTGTTTTGCGGCCAGTTCACTGATAATCTCCAGCGCACGTTTTTTGCTCTGGCAGTGAACGCCACTGCGGGTACATTCCTGGTTAAGGACATTGCTCAATTGAAGAGCGGAATCGTTGTTCATCATAATTTCACCTAAGCGCTAACTGTACAAATGGCCTGTTGTGCTCCACAACAGGCCTTCCTGCACCCGTTAACTGCCCGGACAATTAGTGTTGTTTCAGTTTATCTTTATGTTTATTGAGCTGTCTTGCAAGCTTATCAATCAAGCCGTCGATAGCAGCGTACATGTCTTGCCCTTCCGCACTGGCGTGGAGTTCGCCCCCATTGACATGCAGGGTTGCATCCGAGATATGAGTCACTTTCTCCACTTTCAACACAATATAGACCTGATTGATCCTTTCGAAATACTGCTCGAGTTTTGCGAATTTCGTGTTCACAAAGTCGCGTAAAGCTTCAGTAATTTCGACGTTTTGTCCAGTGATGTTGAGCTGCATAGTGTCTTCCTTATCGGTTGTGTCAGACCAGCTGTTTACGCTGGTTAGACGGCGGAATGGATAAAGACTCTCGATACTTCGCAACAGTACGACGTGCCACCATAATACCCTGGTCGGACAGCATGGTGGTTAACTTACTGTCGCTCAGTGGCTTCGCGGGGTTCTCCGCGGCGATCAACTTCTTCACCAGTGCACGAATCGCCGTTGACGAGGCTTCGCCACCGCCTTCGGTATTCACATGGCTGGAGAAGAAATACTTAAGCTCAAATATACCGCGAGGACTGTGCAGATACTTCTGCGTGGTCACGCGGGAAATCGTTGATTCATGCATCTCGACGGCCTGGGCGATATCCGCCAGCACCATCGGTTTCATATACTCTTCGCCCTGCTCAAAGAAAGCCTGCTGTTGTTCGACGATACAGCGGCTCACACGCAACAGCGTATCATTGCGGCTCTCCAGGCTTTTGATTAACCAACGCGCTTCCTGCAGATTGCTACGAATATACTGGTTGTCGGCGTCGTTACGCGCGCTGGTGCACATGGAGGCATATTGCTGATTGATTTGCAGGCGAGGAATGCTGTCTGAATTGAGTTCAACGACCCAGCGGCCGTTGTGTTTTCTGACCAGCACGTCAGGTATGACGTATTCAGGCTCACTGGTCTGGATCGACTGGCCGGGGCGAGGATCGAGCGACTGAATCAGGTTAACCGCCTCTTTCAGCACCTCTTCTTTCAGACGCGTAACGCGCATCAGGGTACGGAAATCATGGTTAGCCAGCAGATCCAGATGATCGCTGATGATTAAGCGGGCTTCATCGATCCAGGGCGTCTCTTTGCTGAACTGCGAAAGCTGGATCAGCAGACAGTCGCGCAGGTCTTTCGCTGCTACGCCCACCGGGTCGAAACGCTGAATGCGCTTCAGAACGGCTTCTATCTCTTCAAGTTCAATCTCGTCATCGCCCATGCTTTCCAGAATATCGTCCAGCGTGACGGTCAGATAGCCGGTGTCGTCAACGGCATCGACGATGGAGGTGGCAATCGCGCGATCGGTATCGGAGAAAGGGGTTAGCTCCACCTGCCACATCAGGTAATCCTGTAGTGACTGGGTGGTTTCACCCTGATAGACCGGTAGCTCATCGTCCTGGTAGTCTGCACGCGTGCCGGAAGGGGTTCCGGCGGTGTAGATTTCATCCCAGCTGGCATCCAGCGGAAGCTCGTCCGGCATCTCTTTTTGTTCGAGTGCATCGGCGGTATCGAGGGCTTCCGTGTCCTGTGATTGCTGAGTGTCTACCTCGTCATGAAGATCGGCTTGCTCCAGCAGCGGATTGCTGTCCAGCGCTTGCTGGAGCTCCTGCTGGAGTTCTAATGTGGACAGTTGCAACAAGCGAATCGCCTGCTGTAACTGCGGCGTCATCGCCAGTTGTTGGCTGAGCCTTAATTGCAAACCTTGCTTCATGTTCAGAGCATTTTTCTCCGGTTCGGCGTTACGTTACCTCTACCCTATCAGAGTCTGAAGTCTTCCCCAAGATAGACGCGCTTAACATGATCATCTTCGAGGATCTGCTGTGGCGTGCCGTGGGCGATCAGGTTGCCCTGGCTCACGATATACGCACGTTCACATACGGCCAGTGTTTCACGGACATTGTGGTCAGTAATCAACACGCCAAGACCGCTGTCGCGCAGATGCTCAATAATACGTTTAATGTCGATAACGGAGATGGGGTCAACGCCTGCAAATGGTTCATCCAGCAGGATGAACTTCGGGTTTGCTGCCAACGCGCGTGCAATTTCAACACGGCGGCGTTCCCCCCCGGACAGCGCCTGACCAAGGCTATCGCGCAGGTGCTCAATGTGAAACTCTTCCATCAGCTCGTTGGCGCGATCCTGACGCTGTTCGCTGGTCAGGTCGTCACGAATTTGCAGAACGGCCATCAGGTTATCGAAGACGCTCAGGCGACGGAAAATGGAGGCTTCCTGCGGCAGGTAGCCAATACCACGGCGTGCGCGCGCATGCAGTGGCAGAAGGCTGATGTCTTCATCATCAATGATGATGTTACCGGCATCGCGTGGGACAATACCCACAACCATGTAGAAGGTCGTGGTTTTACCTGCACCGTTTGGACCAAGCAGGCCAACAATTTCGCCGGAGTTGACGGTCAGACTGACATCTTCCACGACACGGCGGCCCTTATAGGCCTTCGCGAGATTTTTTGCAGTTAATGTTGCCATAACGAATTAGTTACTCTTCTTCTGTGCCGGGGCCTGGCCCTTGCCTTTGTCCTGCAGCTGAGACGGCACCAGTACGGTGGTGACGCGTTTGCCTTTCTCGCTGGAGGCCTGCATTTTTTGCTCTTTCACCAGATAGGTGATCTTATCGCCGGTGATATTGCTATCGAGCTGTTCCAGATAGGCGTTACCGGTAAGGATGACCAGATCTTTCGCCAGTTCATAATGCATGTGGCTGGCATGGCCCTTCACTGGCTTGCCGTTGTCCTGCATCTGGTAGAACGTGGCCGGGTTGCCGTAGCCATCAATGATCTCTTTGCCCTCTTCGCCACCTGGACGGGTAACGACCACCTTATCGGCATTAATCTTGATGGTGCCCTGGGTCATGACCACGTTGCCGGTAAAGGTAACGACATTACCCTGCATATCAAGAGACTGCGTATCGGACTCGATATGGATCGGCTGTTCTGTATCGCCAGTAACAGCAAGCGCGGGAAGACTGGCCGCCAGCATCGCGCTGGCGATAATTACTTTAAGGCTGAGTTTGTTTGTTTTGAATTTCATAGGAGGTTCTAACCTTTTCAATCAGCTCGGCGTTTTTGCTGCGTAAGTTCCCGCGCATTCTTAAACCGCTGGAATTAAATGTTGTGCCGTACAGAGTGACCAGATCCTGCGACGTCACATCCTGAGTGACCAGGTTGATCTGGGCATTATCTGTCGTAATTTTGCGCAGTTGTGAGTCAGCGGTCAGGGCGTTGACTTCAACATGGCCATAAAGATAAAGCATACGGTCATTCGTCAGTTTTGCCCGGTCAGACTTAATCGACCACGTCGGCACTTTGTCCTTATCAAACGTCGTCATGACCGGCTGGGTAAACCACGAAATACCGTCATCTGAAAAATATTCAACGTGCTGGGCAATCAGGCGATAGTTCAGCGCACCTTCCGGGCTATAGACTACGGTATCACTGTGATCGCTTTTATAGGTTGGATCGTTATTGTTGATCACTTCCGTTTGCGTATCGTCACGATCGGCAAGGTTCACGCCAATCAGTATCAGTGCGACAAGCGAAAGCAGAATGATAACCCAACGTCTGGTTTTACTCATATCGATTGCCCTTTGGCCTCATCAAGCTTGCCCTGCGCCAGCAGAAGCAGATCGCAGACTTCACGTACGGCACCACGGCCACCGTTGATGTGGGTAACATAATCAGCCCGCGGGAGCAGCAGCGGATGCGCATCCGCAACCGCGACACTCAGGCCAATCTCGGCCATTACCGGCCAGTCGATCAGGTCGTCCCCGACATAGGCCACATGTTCTGGCGCGATAGACAGTTTACCCAGTAAATCATTGAAAGCAGCCATCTTATCGGACTGTCCCTGATACAGATGGGTAATGCCCAACGTTTCACAGCGATCTTCTACCAGTTTAGCTTTTCGCCCGGTGATGATGGCAACCTCGATACCCGATGTGAGCGCACAACGAATACCGTAGCCATCGCGAACGTTGAACGCTTTCAGCTCTTCACCATTATTGCCCATGTAAATCAGGCCATCGGACAGTACGCCGTCCACATCCAGAATCAGCAGGCGAATATTTTCTGCCTTTGCCATCACGTGGGCACTGACCGGACCATAACAGGTTGCAAGGGATGCACCCGCATTACTCATTGTCTTATCCTTCATTACACTACGCCTGCGCGCAGCAGATCATGCATATGTACCACACCCAGCAATTGGTCGCCATCGGCAACCATCACTGAGGTGATATGTCGGGACTGCATCAGGTTCAGTACATCCACCGCCAGCGTGCCCGGGCGAACGCGAATCCCGCCGGGCGTCATCACATCGACAATACCCAGCGTGCGAACATCCACGCCCATGTCGAACACGCGACGCAGGTCACCGTCGGTGAAAATCCCTTCGATCTTCATCAGATCGTCACACACCACCGTCATGCCCAGGTTTTTACGGGTGATTTCCAGCAGCGCATCACGCAGGGAGGCCTCTTTACTGACGTGAGGGATTTCATCGCCAGTATGCATAATATCGTTAACCCGCAGCAGCAGTTTCCGACCCAGCGCACCGCCAGGATGGGAGAGCGCGAAATCTTCAGGGGTAAAACCGCGGGCTTCAAGGAGCGCAACGGCAAGCGCGTCGCCCATCACCAGCGCCGCGGTGGTGCTGGATGTTGGCGCGAGACCCAGTGGGCAGGCCTCTTTCGGCACTTTCACGCACAGGTGAATATCCGCCGCACGTGCCATGCTGCTTTCCGGGCGGCTGGTCATGCAAATGAGCGGGACCTGCAGCCGCTTCAGAACCGGTATCAGCGCCAGGATCTCGTTGGACTCCCCGGAGTTTGACAGCGCAATGACGACATCCTGCGGCGTCACCATGCCCAGATCGCCGTGTGCCGCTTCTCCTGGATGTACAAAGAAGGAGGAGGTGCCGGTGCTGGCGAAAGTGGCGGCCATTTTGCGGCCAATGTGGCCGGACTTGCCCATCCCCATTACCACGACTTTACCGGCACAGTAGAACATCTTCTCACAGGCCAGACTGAAATCCTGATTAATGTACTGATCTAACTGCGCCAGACCTTCACGTTCAATCTCCAGAACGTCTTTGCCTGCTTTCTGAAAGTCAAAACCCGGCTGCAATTCTATTTGCGACATAATGCGTTTCCGTTTACCCAGAGAGAAGAGGCGAAAGCCAGTACAGCATCGCCATCCATACGATAAATCCACCCGTCAGCAGCGCACCTGCGCCTTTGCCGATCTGTCGTTGCCGCCGCCAGCAGAGCAGGGCAAAGATAACGCTTACCAGCAACATCACCCCGTAATCACGTGAGAAGGCCAGCGGGTTAAACGGCCCGGGCGTTATCAGGGCTGGCAGGCCCATGACGATGGCAATATTGAAGATGTTCGAGCCGATAATATTGCCGATGGCGATGTCATCTTCACCTTTACGTGCCCCGGCAATGGCCGTGGCCAGCTCCGGCAGGCTGGTGCCGATGGCGATCACGGTCAGGCCAATGGTCAGTTCGCTCATGGCGAAATAATTCGCCAGTACCGTCGCGTTATCCACGACCATCCGTGTTGCCATGGGCATAATGATCAACGCGACACCCAGCCAGAGCAGTGCAACAGGCAGCGTACCTTCACGCGGTAGCTCGGCGACCTGCTCACGCGTCAGGCTGTCCTGACCCTGTTTTTCCGCCAGGCGGGCAATGTTAACACTATAGAGCAGCCAGATGACCGCCAGCGCCAGCAAGAAAATGCCGTCACTGTAGCTCAGAACGCCATCGTAAAATACGCATCCTGCCAACAGGCTTACGATCAACATTAGCGGCAATTCCCGGCGCAGAACATCAGAATGCACGCGAAATGGATGGAGCAGCGCGGCCAGGCCCAGAATAAGCAGAATATTGACGATGTTAGAGCCAATCGCGGTGCCAACAGCAAGGTCTATCTGACCATGCAGCGATGCCGTCACAGAGACGATGATTTCAGGCAGGGAGGTTCCAACACTGACCACGGTCATCCCGATGACAACAGGGGGGACGCCAGTGAGGCGGCACAGGATCGATGCAGCAAACACCAAACGGTCAGCACTGTAGACCACCAAAAGTAAACCAATTATTAACAGTGCTGTTGCTAAAAGCATCAAAAGTCCTTTCTTCAGGTATACTCGCCGGTCCACCGCGCGGGAATTGTTAGCGCTGCATACAGCCTAAGACGTAACGAATTCCTAATTTTGACTTTATGCGCCGGAAAAGTAAAACAAATGCCAGCTTTCGCTAACCTCTACGGCTAATATTCTGTAAAAATGTGGGGTTTAGGGCTGATTTAAGCTTCACGCTTCGCATGAAGCAGGGTAAGAAAGGAACCGTAAATGAGTCAAACGATGGCGAATTTAGTCGATGTCCGTGGGGTGAGCTTTTCTCGCGGCAACAGATTGATATTTGATGATATTTCGTTGACCGTGCCGCGTGGCAAAATCACAGCCATCATGGGACCGTCCGGGATCGGTAAAACGACCCTGCTGCGACTTATCGGTGGGCAGATCCCACCCGATAGCGGTGAAATCCTCTTCGACGGCGAAAACGTACCGGAGATGTCGCGGTCGCGCCTGTATACTGTGCGCAAGCGGATGAGCATGCTCTTTCAGTCGGGGGCCTTGTTCACCGACATGAACGTCTTTGATAATGTCGCCTATCCGCTGCGCGAGCATACGCAGCTTCCGCCAGAGCTGCTGAAAAGCACGGTAATGATGAAGCTGGAGGCGGTAGGGCTGCGTGGCGCCGCAAAGCTGATGCCGTCAGAGCTGTCTGGTGGCATGGCGCGTCGCGCCGCGCTGGCGAGAGCCATTGCGCTGGAACCCGATTTAATCATGTTCGACGAACCGTTTGTCGGACAGGATCCAATTACGATGGGCGTGCTGGTGAAGCTCATCTCTGAATTGAACAGCGCGCTCGGCGTCACCTGCATTGTGGTGTCTCACGATGTGCCGGAAGTGTTGAGTATTGCCGACTATGCCTACATTGTGGCAGACAAAAGGATCGTCGCGCACGGCAGCGCCCAGGCGTTGCAGGAAAACTGCGATCCGCGAGTACGGCAGTTCCTCGACGGTATTGCGGATGGGCCTGTGCCGTTCCGCTACCCTGCGGGCGACTATCGTGACGATTTATTGGGAATAGGGAGTTAAGCCACTCATGCTGTTAAATGCGTTGGCCGCTCTTGGACACCGTGGCATAAAAACCATCAGGACGTTCGGGCGCGCCGGATTGATGTTGTTCAACGCGCTGGTCGGCAAGCCGGAGTTCCGCAAGCACGCGCCTTTACTGGTACGGCAACTCTATAACGTCGGCGTGCTGTCGATGCTGATCATCATTGTGTCCGGTCTGTTTATCGGCATGGTGCTGGGGCTGCAGGGCTACCTTGTTCTGACGACCTACAGCGCGGAAACCAGCCTCGGCATGCTGGTGGCGCTTTCGCTGCTGCGTGAACTGGGGCCGGTGGTGGCGGCACTGCTGTTTGCCGGACGCGCGGGGTCGGCACTCACCGCAGAGATTGGTCTGATGCGTGCCACCGAGCAGCTTTCCAGTATGGAAATGATGGCGGTCGATCCGTTGCGGCGTGTTATCTCCCCCCGTTTCTGGGCAGGGGTTATCTCCTTACCGTTGCTGACTATCCTGTTTGTGGCCGTCGGTATCTGGGGCGGTTCGCTGGTGGGCGTTCACTGGAAAGGCATTGATGCCGGTTTCTTCTGGTCTGCCATGCAGGACGCCATCGATCTGCGAATGGATCTGGTTAACTGTTTGATTAAAAGCGTGGTATTTGCCATTACGGTCACCTGGATTGCGTTATTTAATGGTTACGATGCCATCCCGACGTCGGCGGGCATTAGCCGTGCAACTACACGTACTGTCGTACATTCGTCGCTGGCCGTACTGGGTCTGGATTTTGTGCTCACCGCACTGATGTTTGGGAATTGAGTTCATGCAAACGAGAAAAAATGAAATTTGGGTCGGCGTGTTCCTGTTGCTGGCACTGCTTGCCGCACTGTTTATCTGCCTGAGAGCGGCGGATATCACCTCAGTGCGTACCGAACCGACTTATCGCATCTATGCCACTTTCGACAATATCGGAGGGCTGAAGGCGCGCTCTCCTGTGCGTATTGGCGGTGTGGTTATTGGCCGTGTGGCTGACATTACGCTTGATGAAAAAACCTATCTGCCGCGCGTGGCGATGGATATTGAAGAGCGTTACAACCATATCCCGGATACCAGCTCGCTTTCTATCCGCACCTCCGGCCTGCTGGGCGAACAATATCTGGCATTGAACGTTGGCTTTGAAGATCCTGAGCTTGGAACGACTATCCTTAAAGACGGTAGCGTCATCCAGGATACCAAGTCCGCGATGGTGCTGGAGGACATGATTGGTCAGTTCCTTTACAACAGTAAGGGAGATGATAAAAAGTCCGATGCTGCCCCTGCGCAGACTGAAGATCATACCAACGTCGCACCGACACCTGGCACGACGAATTAATATCAGGAGAAGTCATTCATGTTTAAACGACTGTTAATGGTTGCCATGCTGGTTATTGCCCCTCTCACGGCAGCACACGCCGCGGATCAGAGCAACCCGTACAAACTGATGGACGAAGCCGCGAAGAAAACCTTCGATCGTCTTAAAAACGAACAGCCTAAAATTCGTTCTAATCCTGATTATCTGCGTGACGTGGTCGATCAGGAGCTGCTGCCGTATGTGCAGATCAAATATGCCGGTGCGTTGGTGCTGGGGCGTTATTACAAAGACGCTACCCCTGCGCAGCGTGAAGCCTACTTTGCTGCCTTCCGTGAATATCTGAAACAGGCTTACGGCCAGGCGCTGGCGATGTACCACGGCCAGACCTACCAGATTGCACCGGAACAGCCGCTGGGTGATGCCACCATTGTGCCTATTCGCGTCACGATCATCGATCCTAACGGTCGTCCACCGGTTCGCCTGGATTTCCAGTGGCGTAAAAACAGCCAGACCGGTAACTGGCAGGCGTATGACATGATCGCCGAAGGGGTGAGCATGATCACGACTAAACAGAATGAGTGGAGCGACCTGCTGCGTACTAAAGGCATTGATGGTCTGACCGCCCAGCTTCAGTCTATCTCTCGCCAGAAAATCACCCTGGATGAGAAGAAGTAATGTCGCAGCAACTGAGCTGGTCGCGTGAGGGCGAAACATTAAAGCTGTCCGGTGAACTCGATCAGGATCTGCTCAACCCGTTATGGGATAAACGCCATGACGCCATGCAGGGCGTTACGCTGATCGATTTGAGCGGCGTCACGCGGGTAGATACGGCTGGGGTGGCGCTGCTTGCCCACCTCATTGCCGTGGGGAAAAAGCAGGGGGCAACCGTAATGCTTCACGGGGCCAGCGATAATGTCGTCACCCTGGCGCAGCTCTACAATCTTCCTCAGGACGTACTGCCGCATTAATATTTTCAGTGCGTTACTTCTGAAAGCCCTGACAGTTTCATCGTCGGGGCTTTTTGCTTGTTTAAGACGACGCCACTTTGCTCTAAGATGTTGGGCTTGTTTTCACTATCAGATGATTAAGAACCCATGGAAAATCATGAAATCCAGACAGTGCTGATGAATGCACTCTCCCTTCAGGAAGCCCACGTCACAGGCGATGGCAGTCACTTCCAGGTTATTGCTGTGGGTGAGATGTTCGACGGTATGAGCCGTGTGAAGAAACAGCAGGCTGTGTACGCGCCGCTGATGGAATATATTGCGGATAACCGCATCCACGCCCTGTCGATTAAAGCGTTCACCCCGCAAGAGTGGGCACGCGATCGCAAACTAAACGGTTTTTGAGCTGAGGGCGATGCGCCCGCAGCACGGTTGAATTTATAAGAGAGCACACCATGGATAAATTTCGTGTACAGGGGCCGACGCGCCTCCAGGGCGAAGTCACAATTTCTGGCGCGAAAAACGCCGCGCTGCCGATCCTCTTTGCTGCGCTGCTCGCAGAAGAGCCGGTAGAAATTCAGAACGTACCGAAGCTGAAAGATATCGACACCACCATGAAGCTGCTCACCCAGTTGGGGACGAAAGTCGAGCGTAATGGCTCCGTCTGGATCGATGCCAGCAACGTGAACAACTTCTCAGCACCGTACGACCTGGTGAAAACCATGCGTGCATCCATCTGGGCGCTTGGCCCGCTGGTAGCGCGTTTTGGTCAGGGACAGGTGTCACTGCCTGGTGGTTGCGCCATTGGCGCGCGTCCTGTTGACCTGCATATCTTCGGTCTGGAGAAGCTGGGCGCGGAGATCAAACTGGAAGAAGGTTACGTTAAAGCGTCCGTAAATGGCCGCCTGAAAGGCGCACACATTGTCATGGACAAAGTGAGCGTTGGCGCAACCGTCACCATTATGTCCGCGGCAACGCTGGCAGAAGGTACCACTATTATCGAAAACGCCGCGCGCGAGCCGGAAATTGTGGATACCGCCAACTTCCTCGTGGCGCTGGGTGCAAAAATCTCTGGCCAGGGTACCGATCGCATCACCATTGAAGGCGTTGAGCGTCTGGGTGGCGGTGTGTATCGCGTTCTGCCAGACCGTATTGAAACCGGGACTTTCCTGGTGGCTGCGGCCATTTCTGGCGGCAAGATTGTTTGCCGTAATGTGCAGCCTGACACCCTGGATGCGGTGCTGGCGAAGCTGCGTGAAGCGGGTGCGGATATCGAAACCGGTGAAGACTGGATCAGCCTTGATATGCACGGTAAACGTCCAAAAGCGGTAACCGTTCGCACGGCACCGCATCCGGCATTCCCGACCGATATGCAGGCTCAGTTCACGCTGCTGAACCTGGTGGCGGAAGGTACCGGTGTGATCACCGAGACTATCTTCGAGAACCGCTTCATGCACGTACCGGAACTGATCCGTATGGGCGCACATGCAGAGATCGAAAGTAACACGGTGATTTGCCACGGTGTTGAGAAGCTCTCCGGTGCGCAGGTTATGGCAACCGATCTGCGTGCGTCTGCGAGCCTGGTATTAGCGGGTTGTATCGCGGAAGGAACGACGGTTGTGGATCGTATCTACCACATCGATCGTGGTTACGAGCGTATTGAAGACAAACTGCGCGCGCTGGGTGCCAATATCGAGCGTGTGAAGGGCGAGTAATCGTTCCGGCAGCCCCCTGCCAGAGATGGCCGGGGGGTTGCTGTTCCTGTCAAAAAAAAGCGCGTCAGACCGCTTGCTCTTTCCTGGTTTTTTTCTGGCGAATCATACGTGTTCTGTCAATAAACTCATGGGTAATAGGATCGTGGTAACGCGAGGGCCAAATGACCCACGGGTGCGTCTCCAGCGCCGATGCAATAATCAATTCACCCTTTGGCCAGGGGCGAGTCAGGGCATTTGCCAGCGTTGATGAGCTCAATCCATTGCGACGTGATTCAGCGGCGAGCGATGTTCCTTTTTTGCGCAGCGCAGCAATAATATCTGCTGAGTGCCAGTCGATAAATTTCATATCCATAAAGCTGTCCTTGTGTTCGTAATCACCCACGTCATTTCTACCGAAACGACGGGGTTACTATACTCATTTTGAACACAGGCTCTAAAAAGTTCGCGTTACTTGAAGGAATATTCAGAATAAGACATGGCTTTATTCATGCGGTCTGTAAACCGATGATTTTACGCGAATATGGAATTTATAAGAACTTATTGAAATCTCCCCGCGAAGGCCGCGGGGAGAAGCGAGAGGTTAACGATCGCGCTGTACGGCGATGTGGGCAAGGCCGATTAACGCATCGCGCCATGGGCTGTCTGGAATGACCTGCAGTGCCGCGATGGCTTTATCCGCCTCTTCTTCAGCGCGCTGACGCGTCCACTCCAGCGAGCCGCAGATGGCCATTGTTTCCAGTACCGGTTCCAGTAGATGGCGACCATTTCCCTGCTCAATCGCTTCACGGATCATTTTCGCCTGGTCAGCGGATCCGTTGTGCATGGCATGGAGCAGCGGCAGGGTCGGTTTACCTTCGTTGAGGTCATCGCCGACGTTTTTGCCGAGCGTTTCGCCATCAGCACTGTAGTCCAGCAAATCGTCAATCAGCTGGAATGCGGTCCCCAGATAACGGCCATAGTCCTGCAGCCCTTTTTCCTGCGCAGCGGTACAGCCAGCCAGAATGCCGGAACATTGCGCCGCGGCTTCAAACAGGCGCGCGGTTTTGCTGTAGATTACGCGCATGTAATTTTCTTCGGTGATGTCAGGATCGTTGACGTTCATCAGCTGCAGCACTTCGCCTTCCGCGATCACGTTAACGGCTTCAGACATCACTTCCAGCACTTTCAGAGAGCCGAGGCTGGTCATCATCTGGAAGGCACGGGTATAGATAAAATCACCGACCAGAACGCTGGCTGCGTTGCCGAAGGCGGCGTTTGCCGTGGCTTTGCCACGACGCATGTCTGATTCATCCACAACATCATCATGCAGAAGCGTCGCAGTGTGAATAAATTCGATCAGTGCTGCGATAGTGACATGAGCCTTTCCCTGATAACCCACGGCTCTGGCGGCCAGTATGGCAATCATCGGGCGAATACGTTTACCGCCGCCGCTGACGATGTAATAGCCCAACTGATTGATTAGCTGAACATCAGAGTTGAGTTGTTCCAGGATTGCTGCATTCACACCCGCCATATCTTGCGCGGTTAACTCGTTGATTTTTTCTAAATTCATCGCAAAAGCCGGGCTTTTTATCCTGTTTATCCCATCTTTGATGGGGTAACGAAGGGTTTCGGTTTATCAATAGTATTGCTGATTGTACTGAAAAAACGGCTCAGATAAACGCTACCGTACGTGTTGTGTTTTTTTTCTTCATGTATTGATGGTAGCACTTGTCAAAGGCTCGCGTTTTGCGTAATATTCGCGCCCTATTGTGAATATTTATAGCGCACTCTGATTCATACGAGGATGTGCGCGGAAGCGGAGTTTATATGTACGCGGTTTTCCAAAGTGGTGGTAAACAACACCGAGTAAGCGAAGGTCAGACCGTTCGCCTGGAAAAGCTGGACATCGCAACTGGCGAATCTGTTGAGTTCGCAGAAGTTCTGATGATCGCAAACGGTGAAGAAGTCAAAATCGGCGTTCCTTTCGTTGATGGCGGCGTTATCAAAGCTGAAGTTGTTGCTCACGGTCGTGGCGAGAAAGTTAAAATCGTTAAGTTTCGTCGTCGTAAACACTACCGTAAGCAGCAGGGCCACCGTCAGTGGTTCACTGATGTGAAAATTACTGGCATCAGCGCCTAAGACCTGAGGAGAGATTTAAATGGCACATAAAAAGGCTGGCGGCTCCACACGTAACGGTCGCGATTCAGAAGCTAAACGCCTGGGCGTTAAGCGTTTCGGTGGCGAATCCGTTCTGGCGGGTAGCATCATCGTTCGTCAACGTGGTACCAAATTCCACGCTGGCAACAACGTAGGTTGCGGTCGTGACCACACTCTGTTTGCTAAAGCAGACGGTAAAGTGAAATTTGAAGTTAAAGGCCCGAACAACCGTAAATACATCAGCATCGTTGCTGAGTAAGGTTTTCTCGGTCCGGTAACGGATTAAAGCCCCGCAACCTGTTGCGGGGCTTTTTACATTGGAAACCCGGTAATTTTTTCTGTAGGGAAAACGGGCATGAAGCAGCAGGCCGGCATTGGAATTCTTTTGGCGCTCACAACCGCAATGTGCTGGGGTGCGCTGCCAATTGCAATGAAGCAGGTACTGGAAGTGATGGAACCGCCTACGGTGGTGTTTTATCGCTTTCTGATGGCAAGTATCGGCCTGGGTGCCATCCTTGCTGTTAAAGGCAAGCTTCCGCCCCTGCGTCTCTTCCGTAAACCGCGCTGGCTGGTATTACTGGCTATCGCGACGGGGGGACTGTTTGGTAACTTCATTCTGTTCAGTTCTTCCCTGCAATATCTCAGCCCGACGGCGTCGCAAGTGATTGGTCAACTTTCACCGGTCGGCATGATGGTTGCCAGCGTCGTTATCCTCAAGGAGAAGATGCGCGGTACGCAGATCGTCGGGGCGAGCATGCTGCTATGTGGCCTGGTAATGTTCTTCAATACCAGCCTGATAGAGATTTTTACCCGCCTGACCGATTACACCTGGGGTGTAATCTTCGGTGTGGGGGCAGCAACGGTTTGGGTGAGCTATGGCGTCGCGCAAAAGGTGTTATTGCGTCGTCTTGCCTCACAGCAGATCCTCTTTTTGCTGTACACTTTGTGTACAATAGCATTATTGCCGTTAGCGAAGCCGGGGGTGATCACCCTGCTTAGCGACTGGCAGCTGGCGTGCCTCATATTTTGTGGGCTGAATACGCTGGTCGGTTATGGCGCGCTGGCCGAAGCAATGGCGCGCTGGCAGGCAGCACAGGTGAGCGCATTGATTACGCTCACTCCGCTGTTTACGCTGTTATTTTCAGATTTGTTATCAATGGCCTGGCCCGATGTCTTCGTCAGACCGATGCTCAACCTGTTGGGCTATCTCGGTGCGTTTGTCGTGGTTGCGGGCGCGATGTATTCCGCCATTGGTCATCGTCTCTGGGGGCGTTGGCGCAAAAATGAAGCGGTCCCCGCTCAGGCGAATGATTTACGGAGAGTAAAATGAAGTTTGTTGATGAAGCGACGATCCTGGTCGTGGCAGGTGATGGCGGCAACGGTTGCGTAAGCTTCCGCCGTGAAAAATATATTCCTCGTGGTGGCCCTGACGGCGGCGATGGCGGCGACGGCGGTGACGTATGGCTGGAGGCGGATGAGAACCTCAACACGCTGATCGACTACCGTTTCGAAAAATCTTTCCGCGCTGAGCGTGGCCAGAACGGCCAGAGTCGTGACTGTACCGGTAAACGTGGTAAAGACGTCACCATTAAGGTACCGGTGGGTACGCGTGTGATCGATCAGGGTACCGGTGAGACTATGGGCGACATGACCAAACACGGTCAGCGTCTGATGGTTGCAAAAGGGGGGTGGCACGGTCTGGGCAACAGCCGTTTCAAATCTTCCGTCAACCGTACGCCGCGTCAGAAAACAATGGGTACGCCGGGCGATAAGCGCGACCTGCAGCTGGAGCTGATGCTGCTGGCCGATGTGGGGATGCTGGGGATGCCAAACGCTGGTAAATCCACCTTTATTCGCGCCGTCTCTGCCGCTAAGCCAAAAGTAGCGGACTATCCGTTTACCACGCTGGTGCCAAGCCTGGGCGTTGTCCGTATGGATAACGAGAAGAGCTTTGTGGTTGCCGATATCCCGGGTCTGATTGAAGGCGCAGCGGAAGGTGCCGGTCTGGGTATCCGCTTCCTGAAACACCTTGAGCGCTGCCGTGTACTGCTGCACCTCATCGATATCGATCCGATCGACGGGTCCGATCCGGTAGAAAATGCCCGTATCATCGTCGGCGAGCTGGAGAAATACAGCGAGAAACTGGCGAACAAACCGCGCTGGCTGGTCTTTAACAAGATTGACCTGATGGATAAAGCCGAAGCGGAAGCAAAAGCGAAAGCCATTGCTGAAGCGATGGGGTGGGAAGAGAAATACTACCTGATCTCTGCGGCAAGCCAGGTTGGCGTAAAAGATCTCTGCTGGGATGTGATGACCTTTATCATCGAGAACCCGGTTGTTCAGGCGGAAGAAGCGAAGCAGCCTGAAAAAGTCGAATTCATGTGGGATGACTACCACCGTCAACAGCTTGAAGAGCTGGAAGCGGAAGAGGAAGACGACTGGGACGACGACTGGGATGAAGACGACGAAGAAGGCGTCGAGTTCATCTACAAGCACTAATGACCCGATAAGGCCCCTGTTGATACAGGGGCTTTTTTTATTCTAACGTTGAAGGCAGCCAGCAACTGGCAATGAGTCCGCCTTCTGCGGCATTCTCCAGCGTCAGCTTTCCGTGGTGAAGCTGCACAATGCGTTGCACAATGCTCAGACCCAGGCCACTGCCACCGTAGCGCTGATCGAGACGACGGAACGGCTCGGTAATTGACTGCCGGTGTGCTTCATCAATACCGGGACCCTGATCGATAACACTAACCCGCGTACCGCCGTCCTGTGCGGTCAATGTCACTGTGATGGTGGTCCCTGCGGGGCTATAACGCCCGGCATTCTCCAGCAGGTTACGCAGCATGAGTCGCAGAAGCACCGCGTCCCCCTGCACCGTTAGCGGACTTTTGGCCGGCCATATCACCGTATGTTCTTTGGCTTCATGCTCAAGGCCAAGCGGGGTGATGATATTGTCTGTCCAGTTTACCGTCTCGTAGTGGCCGCTCGCCATTGCCTGCCCGGCCCGCGCCAGCATCAGCAGCTGTTCAATGGTATGCATGAGTTGATCGATACGGCTGATTAATGCTGAAGCCTGTGGCGAACCTGACTGTGCCATCAGTTCCAGATGCAATCTGATCCCGGCGAGTGGGGTTCGCAGTTCATGCGCGGCATCGGCGGTAAAGAGCCTTTCCTGTTGAATGGTGTGATCAAGCCTGGCGAGCAATTGGTTCAGAGAGGTTGTGACGGCGCCAATCTCTTCCATGTCTGAATACATGGGCAGCGGAGTGAGGTTGTCCGCCGAACGATTCGCCAGACTGGCCCGCAATTGATTCAGCGGACGAGTTATCCAGGTGACTGCCCAGAAGGAGAAGAGCAGGGTAAAACCGACCATCACCAGGGAAGGGACCAGCAGCGAGGCAATCGCTTCGCGGATCTCTTTTTCGACATGGTTGTTACGTGCCTTTGCAGACAGCGTTTCATTGACCAGAAAGCCAATCTGTTCGCGGCTTTCATGCCACAGCCAAATCACGCTTATCAACTGGAAAAATAACAGGATCACCGCCAGCAAAACCATTAATCGCCGACGCATACTGTTCATTTCTGTCTCTCCAGACGATAACCCACGCCACGAACGGTTTTTATCCGGTCTTTGCCAAGTTTGCGTCGCAAATTGTGAATGTGGACTTCAAGGGTATTTGACCCCGGATCGTCCTGCCAGGAGTAGATATCCTGCTGGAGGGTTTCACGGTGTACCGTCTGCCCGCTACGCATGATCAGACGCGTAAGCAGGGCGAACTCTTTCGGTGTGACCTCAACAGGCAGAGACTGGCACAGCACCTGCTGAGTTTGCAGATTCAGGGTAATATCACCGTCGGTCAGTAAGTTATCACTGTGCCCCTGATAGCGGCGAATTAACGCCCGCACGCGCGCCTGTAGCTCTGCAAGGGCAAACGGCTTCACCAGATAATCATCCGCGCCGGAATCCAGGCCGTTGATACGATCTTCGATGGCATCGCGCGCCGTCAGGATCAACACCGGGTTGTCAACACCGCGACGCCGCCACTGGCTTAACAACGTGGCCCCGTCTTTATCCGGGAGGCCCAGATCGAGGATCACCAGACTGTATTCACCGCTCTGGATCAGGGCATCCGCCTCTGCCGCCGTGGCGGCGCAGTCGAGGGCATAGCCTTCATTGGACAGCGCCAGCGCCAGCCCTTCCTGTAATAACAGATCGTCTTCAACTATAAGTAGTTTCATCGCTAGTTATTCTGGTAGATGTCCTTATAAAGCCTGCTTTCGAAGCGCACCAGCGGGATACGGCGATTGCGCTGGTCGGCCGGTTCGACGGCATAGCCGGAAAGATACTGCACGAATGCCAGACGCTGCCCGCTGGCGGTGGTGATGAAGCCTGCAAGGTTGTAAACACCCTGCAGTGAACCTGTTTTGGCTGATACCTTACCGTCCACACCGGCCGCGTGAAGACCGGCCCGGTACTGAAGTGAACCGTCATGCCCGGCAAGTGGCAGCATCGAAATAAAGTTTAGCTCAGTGTCATGTTGTGCAATGTACTGAAGCACTTGCATCATGGTTGCCGGGGAGATCAAATTGTGACGTGATAACCCGGAACCATCGACAGCGATGGTGTTGCCCAGATCGATCCCCGCCTGCTGACGAAGGATCTGACGCACAGCGTCGGAACCCGCACGCCAGGTTCCCGGAACGCCAAAACGCGCGTGACCAATCATGCGGAACACGGTGTCGGCGATCATATTGTCAGACTTCTTCAGCATGATCCTTAGCAAATCGTGCAACGGTGCAGACTGTTTGCTGGCGACAACCGTGCCGGGTTGATTAACCTGCGTCTGGCGGAGCAGGGTACCGGTATAGGTGATCCCAGCCTGTTTCAGTTCGTCCTTGAGAATTGCGCCCGCGTAGCTTGCGCCATCCTGGATGGCGAAGGCCAGCGGGAGGGGATCGGCGCGTTGCGTCAGGCAACCGGTAAGCGTGAAGCGGTTAAGGTCGCCGGGCACCACATCCAGTTCGCAATATTGCGCATCCGGGGAGCCTTTTGCCAGCGTTCGGACCTGGCTAAACATGGTGACCGGGTAGTAAGACGCCACGCGAATAAACGCTAAATCGTCCGGTTTTGGCGCGCTGTAAAGCGAAATCGAGAAGCAGTTACGATCAACAATCGCTGCCGATGGCGGTGCGCTAAAGCACTGCGTCATGTCGTTCCACGGCCAGCCCGGCGCTTTATCGTGGCTGGCAAAGATGGAGGTGTCGATCAACACGTTGCCATCGATCTTCTGCACGCCAGATTTTTTCAGCACCGCCACCATGTTGCGGATATCCTGACGCTTGAAGGTGGGGTCACCGCCAAAACGGGCAATAAGATCGCCTTTCAGTTCACCGTCTTTAACCTCTCCTTTAGTCTCAAGAGTCGTGGTAAAACGGAAGTCAGGACCAAGCTGAAGCAGGGCAGCGAGCGCAGTGATCACCTTCTGAGTACTGGCAGGCAGCGCCATTTGTTGACTGTGGTAGTCAATCTCAGGTGCCTGCGCGCCGACCTTCTGCACCATCAGAGCAAGGTTGGCCCCGGCAGGGAGCTGATTAATGTATTCATCAACATTCGCGGCCTGAACGCTGAACGTTATACTGGTAGTCAATCCGATGATAAATCTGGAAAATCGCATAATCTCGCGCTAACAACCCGAAAACAAACCGTCATACTACGGTGCATGGCACTGCAAAGTAAACGATGACCCATAGTGAACTTCGCGGTAAAATACGTATCAAATTGAAAATTGCTGCTGACCTGGGGCGTTGCTCCCGGGTCGGTTTTCTTTTTGCTTCTGGCCCGCTCACGAGGGCCGGGGCAGGGAACACTGCTCCCAACAGGAATGTTTAAGAGGTATAACAAATGCAAGCTATTCCGATGACCTTACGTGGTGCCGAAAAACTGCGCGAAGAGCTGGATTTCCTGAAATCTGTTCGTCGCCCTGAAATCATCGCCGCTATCGCGGAAGCGCGTGAGCATGGCGACCTGAAAGAGAACGCTGAATACCACGCGGCGCGTGAGCAGCAGGGTTTCTGTGAAGGGCGTATTAAAGATATCGAAGCTAAGCTGTCCAATGCGCAGGTTATCGATATCACCAAAATGCCAAACAATGGGCGTGTGATCTTTGGTTCGACCGTTAGCGTGCTGAACCTGGACACTGACGAAGAGCAGACTTACCGCATCGTGGGTGACGATGAAGCAGACTTCAAACAGAACCTGATTTCAGTGAACTCACCGATTGCTCGCGGCCTGATTGGCAAAGAGCAGGACGATGTCGTGACCATCCGTACCCCGGGTGGCGAAGTGGAATACGAAATTATTAAGGTTGAGTACCTGTAATTCGCCTCTCCACGAAGATGTTGATACATTGTAAAGAAAGGAAAAAGGCCGCATAGCGGCCTTTTATCAACTCAAGGAGCATGGCATTTTGCTCACCTGCTGACAGAAATCCCTCGTTTTACACAGAAAATGTGTTTAATTCAGGATATCCTTAGCGTGGCAGCGAGATTTTACGCTCTTTAGTTGGGCGATAGAGCACCAGCGTTTTACCGATGACCTGCACGTTACAGGCACCGGTTTCGCGCACGATGGCTTCCACGATCAAGTTCTTCGTGTCTCTGTCTTCAGAGGCAATTTTCACCTTGATCAGCTCGTGGTGTTCCAGCGCTTGTTCAATCTCGGCAAGCACCCCTTCGGTCAAACCATTGTTGCCAAGCATGACTACAGGCTTGAGCGGATGTGCCAGACCTTTAAGGTGCTGTTTTTGTTTAGTACTCAGATTCATCGTATATTTTTGCTTACGTTGGGATTGAAAACGGTTCATTCTACCGCCATCTCCCTTATATCGCCAAATAGCTGCGTAGAAATTTACGTCACAGGCAAGCAACGATGAACCAGGACGGAAATGTTAAATGACAGGTAAAAAGCGTTCTGCCAGCTCCAGCCGCTGGCTTCAGGAACACTTTAGCGATAAATATGTTCAACAGGCACAGAAAAAGGGGTTGCGTTCCCGTGCCTGGTTTAAACTTGATGAAATACAGCAAAGTGACAAACTTTTTAAGCCGGGGATGACGGTGGTTGACCTCGGTGCGGCACCTGGCGGATGGTCGCAGTATGCGGTAACGCAGATTGGCGGCACGGGCCGCATCATCGCATGCGATCTTTTACCAATGGATCCCATCGTTGGTGTCGACTTCCTTCAGGGCGACTTTCGTGATGAATTAGTGCTGAAAGCGATACTTGATCGTGTTGGTGACAGTAAGGTCCAGGTTGTCATGTCGGATATGGCACCAAATATGTGTGGAACACCGGCGGTGGATATCCCCCGCGCCATGTATCTGGTGGAGCTAGCGTTAGAAATGTGTCGTGATGTACTAGCGCCTGGTGGTAGTTTTGTTGTGAAGGTGTTTCAGGGCGAAGGTTTCGAGGAGTATCTTAAGGAAATTCGCTCCCTGTTTGCGAAGGTTAAAGTTCGTAAGCCGGACTCTTCCCGGGCCCGTTCCCGTGAAGTGTATATTGTAGCGACCGGGCGAAAATGATAACCGGTAGATTTCAGACGAAAGTTTGAATGACACTGGATATAGAGTATCCTGACGCTGTTTTTAACACAGTTGTAATATGAGGTTAATCCCTTGAGTGACATGGCGAAAAACCTAATACTCTGGCTGGTCATTGCCGTTGTGCTGATGTCAGTATTCCAGAGCTTTGGGCCCAGCGAGTCGAATGGCCGCAAGGTGGATTATTCTACCTTCCTGCAGGAGGTCAATCAGGACCAGGTTCGCGAAGCGCGTATCAACGGACGTGAGATCAACGTTACCAAGAAAGATAGTAACCGTTACACGACTTACATCCCGGTGAACGATCCTAAGCTGCTTGATAACCTTCTGACTAAAAACGTCAAGGTGGTAGGTGAGCCGCCAGAAGAACCGAGCCTGCTGGCTTCTATCTTCATCTCCTGGTTCCCGATGCTGCTTCTTATCGGCGTCTGGATCTTCTTTATGCGCCAGATGCAGGGCGGCGGTGGCAAAGGTGCCATGTCGTTCGGTAAGAGCAAGGCGCGTATGTTGACGGAAGATCAGATCAAAACCACGTTTGCAGACGTCGCCGGTTGTGACGAAGCAAAAGAAGAGGTGGGTGAACTGGTTGAATACCTGCGCGAGCCGAGCCGTTTCCAGAAGCTGGGCGGTAAGATCCCGAAAGGCGTCCTGATGGTCGGCCCTCCGGGTACCGGTAAGACCCTGCTGGCGAAAGCCATCGCGGGTGAAGCGAAGGTACCGTTCTTTACTATTTCAGGTTCTGACTTCGTAGAAATGTTCGTGGGTGTCGGTGCTTCTCGTGTGCGTGACATGTTCGAGCAGGCTAAAAAGGCAGCACCGTGCATTATCTTCATCGATGAAATCGACGCCGTAGGCCGCCAGCGTGGCGCTGGTCTGGGCGGTGGTCACGATGAACGTGAGCAGACCCTGAACCAGATGCTGGTTGAGATGGACGGCTTCGAAGGTAACGAGGGTATTATCGTTATCGCGGCAACTAACCGTCCGGACGTTCTTGACCCTGCGCTGCTGCGTCCAGGCCGTTTCGACCGTCAGGTTGTGGTCGGTCTGCCGGATGTTCGTGGTCGTGAACAGATTCTGAAAGTGCACATGCGTCGCGTACCGCTGGCGCCAGATATCGACGCGGCAATCATTGCGCGCGGTACTCCGGGCTTCTCCGGTGCGGACCTGGCTAACCTGGTCAACGAAGCTGCACTGTTTGCCGCTCGCGGTAACAAACGTGTAGTGTCGATGGTGGAATTCGAAAAAGCGAAAGACAAAATCATGATGGGTGCGGAACGTCGCTCCATGGTGATGACGGAAGCGCAAAAAGAGTCCACGGCATACCACGAAGCGGGCCACGCGATTATCGGTCGACTGGTGCCGGAACACGATCCGGTGCATAAAGTGACGATCATTCCGCGCGGTCGTGCGCTGGGTGTGACCTTCTTCCTGCCTGAAGGCGACGCGATCAGCGCCAGCCGTCAGAAGCTGGAAAGCCAGATTTCAACCCTGTACGGCGGTCGTCTGGCGGAAGAGATTATCTACGGTCCGGAACATGTTTCTACCGGTGCGTCCAACGATATTAAAGTGGCGACAAACCTGGCGCGTAACATGGTGACCCAATGGGGCTTCTCCGACAAACTCGGTCCACTGCTTTATGCAGAGGAAGAGGGCGAAGTATTCCTGGGCCGTTCTGTGGCGAAAGCGAAACATATGTCTGATGAAACGGCTCGTATCATCGACCAGGAAGTGAAAGCGCTGATTGAACGTAACTACGGTCGCGCACGTCAGATCCTGAACGACAATATGGACATCCTGCATTCGATGAAAGATGCGCTCATGAAATATGAGACCATCGATGCTCCGCAGATTGACGACCTGATGGCTCGTCGCGAAGTGCGTCCGCCAGCAGGCTGGGAAGACCCAGGCGCTTCCAACAATTCTGACAACAATGGCACCCCGCGTGCGCCGCGTCCGGTTGATGAACCGCGTACGCCGAACCCGGGTAACACCATGTCAGAACAGTTGGGCGACAAGTAAGTCACTGCTGTTGGCGAGTGTGTCTGTACCTCAAACCCTGGAGCTTGCTCCGGGGTTTTTCTTTTCTGTTTAACCACATTAATACCAGGGATTTAGCCATGAAACTTTTCGCCCAGGACTCGCATCTCGATCTCTCACATCCGCATGTGATGGGGATCCTGAATGTTACCCCTGACTCCTTCTCAGATGGCGGTACGCATAACACGCTTATTGAGGCGGTTAAGCACGCCAATCTGATGATCAACGCGGGCGCTACCATCATTGACGTTGGCGGTGAGTCGACGCGTCCGGGGGCGGCAGAGGTTTCAGTGGAGGAAGAACTGGCGCGTGTGGTGCCGGTGGTTGAAGCCATCGCACAACGTTTTGAGGTGTGGATATCCGTGGACACGTCTAAGCCAGAGGTGATTCGTGAAGTGGCGCGAGTGGGTGCTCACATCATCAATGATATCCGCTCTCTGACCGAGCCGGGGGCGATTGAAGCGGCTGCGGAAACCGGGCTGCCGGTTTGTCTGATGCATATGCAGGGAAAACCGAAAACGATGCAGGATGCGCCTAAGTATGAGGATGTCTTTGCGGATGTGAATCGCTTCTTTATTGAGCATATTGCACGCTGTGAACGTGCAGGTATCGCAAAAGAGAAATTGCTGCTCGACCCGGGGTTCGGTTTCGGTAAAAATCTCTCCCACAATTATGCGTTGCTTGCGCGTTTATCCGAGTTTCATCATTTCGGCCTGCCGTTGCTGGTTGGCATGTCGAGAAAGTCGATGATTGGGCAGTTGCTGAATGTCGGGCCGAGTGAACGCCTGAGCGGCAGTCTGGCCTGCGCGGTGATTGCAGCAATGCAAGGCGCGCATATTATCCGTGTCCATGATGTTAAAGAAACAGTAGAAGCCATGCGTGTGGTGGAAGCCACACTGGCAGCGAAGGAAAAGAAACGCTATGAGTAATCGTAAATATTTTGGTACCGATGGTATCCGTGGGCGCGTAGGCGATGCTCCAATCACCCCTGATTTTGTGCTTAAGCTTGGCTGGGCTGCTGGCAAGGTTCTGGCACGTCATGGCTCGCGTAAGATCATCATTGGCAAAGACACCCGCATTTCCGGCTATATGCTGGAGTCCGCACTGGAAGCCGGTCTCGCCGCTGCCGGGCTTTCAGCATCCTTTACTGGCCCAATGCCAACACCTGCTGTCGCCTATCTGACGCGTACCTTCCGCGCGGAAGCCGGCATCGTGATTTCCGCCTCACATAACCCGTTCTATGATAACGGTATCAAGTTCTTCTCCATCGATGGCACCAAGCTGCCGGATGATGTGGAAGAGGCGATCGAAGCCGAAATGGAAAAAGAGATCACCTGTGTTGATTCCGCTGAGCTGGGCAAAGCAAACCGTATTGTCGATGCGGCTGGTCGTTACATTGAATTCTGCAAAGGGACCTTCCCGAACGAGCTAAGCCTGGCTCACCTCAAAATTGTGGTGGACTGTGCAAACGGCGCGACGTATCACATTGCGCCGAATGTTTTCCGCGAGCTTGGGGCGAAAGTGATCACCATCGGCTGTGAGCCTGATGGTCTGAACATTAACGAACAGGTTGGTGCGACGGACGTTCGTGCCCTGCAGGCACGCGTGCTGGCAGAAAAAGCGGACCTGGGTATTGCCCTGGACGGCGACGGCGACCGTGTGATCATGGTTGACCACGAAGGGAACAAGGTCGATGGCGACCAGATCCTCTACATTATTGCGCGTGAAGGTCTGCGTCAGGGACAGCTGCGCGGTGGTGCGGTTGGCACGCTGATGAGCAACATGGGTCTGGAGCTGGCATTGAAACAGCTGGGGATCCCGTTTGTTCGCGCGAAGGTGGGTGACCGCTACGTGCTGGAAAAACTGCAGGAGAAAGGCTGGCGCATTGGCGCTGAAAACTCCGGCCATGTGATCCTGCTCGACAAAACCACCACCGGTGACGGCATTGTGGCAGCGCTTCAGGTTGTTGCCGCGATGGCACGTAACCATATGAGCCTGCACGATCTTTGCAGCGGCATGAAAATGTTCCCGCAGATCCTTGTGAACGTGCGCTTCACCGCAGGCAAAGGCGATCCGCTGGAAAATGATAACGTCAAAGCGGTGATGGCAGACGTTGAGGCTGCGCTTGGCAACCGTGGGCGTGTCCTGCTGCGTAAGTCAGGTACTGAACCGCTGATCCGCGTGATGGTGGAAGGCGAAGACGAAGCGCAGGTGACTGAATTTGCGCACCGTATTGCAGATGCTGTAAAAGCTGCATAACTTTTCACAGTAAGTGTTTAAAAAGGCGGCGCTTGCCGCCTTAGTTTTAAGCATTTAATGGCTTTTTGCTGTTTTTTTCTGCAGTTGATACAATGCGTCAAAATTGCCCTTGCGAAGGTCATTCGCTTTGGTTAGTATTCACACCCGCTTCAGTGGGAAACAAAAATCCTGCTAATTGGTCGAAGCATTGGTATGCGGCAAATCCGCAAGGAACAGGTTGATTATGTACGAAGCTCTTTTAGTTATTTTCCTTATTGTAGCCATCGCTCTCGTAGCGCTGATTATGCTGCAGCAAGGTAAAGGCGCTGATATGGGAGCCTCCTTCGGAGCAGGCGCTTCCGGTACGCTGTTCGGTTCAAGTGGTTCTGCGAACTTCATGACCCGTACTACAGCGATTCTGGCTACGCTGTTCTTCATCATCAGCCTGGTGCTTGGCAATATCAACAGCAACAAGACCAGCAAAGGAAGCGAGTGGGAAAACCTGAGCGCGCCAGCGAAAACTGAGCAGACTCAGCCAGCTGCACCGGCTAAGCCAACCAGCGATATCCCGCAGTAAGTATTCCGTACCGAGGTGGTGGAATTGGTAGACACGCTACCTTGAGGTGGTAGTGCCCTAACGGGCTTGTGGGTTCGAGTCCCATCCTCGGTACCAATATTCCAGAAAAAAGACGTCGAAAGACGTCTTTTTTTTCGTCTGTATTCTGTGGATCTGATCCTTTGTAGGGCGGGTAAGCGCAGCGCCACCCGCCATTGCCCGGTGGCGCTGCGCTTACCGGGCCTACGAAGGCTACAAAAAAGGCGCCTGTTGGGCGCCTTTTGGATGTCTTCTCTCGATTACTTCTTATCGCTGTGCTCCAGGTTTTCAACCTGCGGCAGGCCGTTGCCGGAACTGGCTGACAGCAGGCCATTCTCAACGTAGTTGAACAGCTTCTCACGGGTATCGGTGATATCCAGATTACGCATGGTCAGCTGGCCGATACGGTCATCAGGTGAGAACACGGATTCACCTTTTTCCATGGTCAGACGTTCTGCTTTGTAGGTCAGGTTGTCAGACACAGTGTTCAGAATGGAGTAGTCATTCCCGCGACGCAGTTCCAGAGTGACTTCGCCAGTGATAGCGCTTGCCACCCAACGCTGCAGGGCATCACGCAGCATCAGTGCCTGTGGATCGAACCAGCGGCCCTGATACAGCAGTTTACCCAACTGACGGCCATGGGAGTGATACTGCTCGATGGTATCTTCGTTGTGAATGCCGGTCAGCAGACGCTCATAGGCAATATGCAGCAGCGCCATCCCCGGGGCTTCATAGATGCCACGGCTTTTCGCTTCGATGATACGGTTTTCGATCTGATCGCTCATACCCAGGCCGTGACGACCGCCGATGCGGTTCGCTTCCAGCATCAGTTCCACATCATCAGAGAAGGTCTTGCCGTTCAGGGCTACCGGGTGGCCACGCTCGAAACGCACGGTCACTTCTTCTGCCGGGATTTTGACGCTTTCATCCCAGAATTTCACGCCCATGATTGGGTTAACGATTTTCACGCTGGAGTTCAGGAACTCCAGATCTTTTGCTTCGTGCGTTGCGCCCAGCATGTTGGAGTCAGTGGAGTAGGCTTTTTCGACGGACATTTTATAGTCGAAGCCGCAGGCGATCATAAATTCAGACATTTCATGACGGCCGCCCAGCTCATCGATAAAATCGGTGTCCAGCCACGGTTTGTAAATCTGCAGCTCGGCGTTGGTCAGCAGGCCATAACGATAGAAACGTTCAATGTCGTTGCCTTTATAGGTACTGCCGTCACCCCAGATGTTCACGCCATCTTCTTTCATGGCGGCAACCAGCATGGTGCCGGTCACGGCACGGCCCAGTGGGGTGGTGTTGAAATAGGTCAGACCGCCGGTGGTATTATGGAACGCGCCACACTGGATAGCGGCAATACCTTCGGCGACCAGCTGCTTACGACAATCAATCAGACGTGCGTTCTCTGCGCCATACTCTTTAGCACGACGAGGAATGGCATCATAGTCGTCCTCATCCGGCTGACCCAGGTTCGCAGTATATGCATACGGAACCGCTCCCTTTTGGCGCATCCACAGCAGTGCAGCGCTGGTATCCAGGCCGCCTGAAAAAGCGATGCCAATACGTTGTCCTACCGGAAGATGCTTGAGAATCGTCGTCATAAAATAAAACCCTGCGTGATTGACTGATTAGAGACCGCTTTCGCTCTCGATGCATGTTTATGCAAAATAAGTGAGTATTCATTTAATCATCTTTTGTCGATGACCGGAAGAGACTCGTGCGTTTTTTGTAAAAATTTCCCTCCGTATGCCCTGGCGGAAACTGAGTTGACAGATGGGGCTCACTATCAATATACTAAACGCCGGTTTTACGTCCCGTCTTCGGTACCAAATCCCAGCATTATTTGCAAATTCTGTCCAAAACGCGTAGAATTTGCCACGTTTCAGGCGCGGGGTGGAGCAGCCTGGTAGCTCGTCGGGCTCATAACCCGAAGGTCGTCGGTTCAAATCCGGCCCCCGCAACCACTTTCCCATAAAGTCATTTTTCAAATATACTGTGAAGACTCAGAGCCTTCGTAGCTGGATTTGAAAAAATTCTTTCGGAGAGTGCTCCAGGCCACAGTTGTGGCTATAGGGTTCAGTTATCTAAAGCCCCGATTTATCGGGGTTTTTTGTTATCTGACTACAGAATAACTGGGCTTTACGCCCTTTTTTTATGTCTTGGGGGTGGGCTTGTCCACATTAGAGCAAAAATTAACAGAGATGATTACTGCACCGGTCGAAGCACTGGGCTACGAACTGGTCGGCATCGAATTCGTTCGCGGCCGCACATCGACGCTGCGCATCTATATTGATAGTGAAGATGGCATCAATGTTGATGATTGTGCTGATGTTAGCCACCAGGTGAGTGCGGTTCTTGATGTTGAAGACCCAATTACCGTTGCGTACAACCTGGAAGTTTCCTCACCTGGCCTCGATCGCCCGATGTTCACGGCCGAGCACTATGTGCGCTTTACCGGTGAAGAAGTGGCTCTCGTTCTGCGTATGGCCGTACAGAACCGCCGTAAATGGCAGGGAATTATCAAAGCCGTTGATGGTGAAATGATCACGGTAACAGTCGAAGGCAAAGATGAAGTGTTCGCGCTGAGTAATATCCAGAAGGCGAACCTGGTTCCCCACTTTTAACAGTCTGGATTGAGGTGAAAAGCCCGCGATGAACAAAGAAATTTTGGCTGTTGTTGAAGCCGTCTCCAACGAGAAATCACTGCCGCGTGAAAAGATTTTCGAAGCGCTGGAAAGTGCACTGGCTACAGCAACCAAGAAAAAATACGAACAAGAGATCGATGTTCGCGTAGAAATCGATCGTAAAAGCGGTGACTTCGATACATTCCGTCGTTGGGTAATCGTTGAAGAAGTGACCCAGCCAACCAAAGAGATCACCCTGGAAGCGGCGCGTTTTGAAGACGAAAGCCTGAATGTTGGTGACTATGTTGAAGATCAGATTGAATCTGTGACCTTCGACCGTATCACCACCCAGACCGCAAAACAGGTTATCGTGCAGAAAGTTCGCGAAGCCGAGCGTGCGCTGGTTGTCGATCAGTTCCGCGATCAGGAAGGCGAAATCATCACTGGCGTGGTGAAGAAAGTGAACCGCGACAACATCTCTCTGGAGATCAAATCCGAAGGGATGCCGGGCAACGCTGAAGCTGTGATTCTCCGTGAAGACATGCTGCCGCGTGAAAACTTCCGCCCTGGCGACCGTATCCGTGGTGTGCTGTATGCCGTTCGCCCTGAAGCGCGTGGTGCACAGCTGTTCGTGACCCGTTCTAAACCAGAAATGCTGGTTGAACTGTTCCGTATCGAAGTGCCGGAAATCGGCGAAGAAGTTATCGAAATTAAAGCGGCGGCTCGCGATCCGGGCTCCCGTGCGAAAATTGCGGTGAAAACCAACGACAAGCGTATCGACCCGGTCGGTGCTTGCGTCGGTATGCGTGGTGCGCGTGTTCAGGCGGTCTCTACCGAGCTGGGCGGCGAACGTATCGATATCGTTCTGTGGGATGACAACCCGGCGCAGTTCGTGATCAACGCAATGGCTCCGGCGGATGTGGCGTCTATCGTTGTTGACGAAGACAAACACACCATGGATATCGCTGTTGAAGCGGGTAACCTGGCGCAGGCAATCGGCCGTAACGGTCAGAACGTACGCCTGGCGTCACAGCTGAGCGGCTGGGAACTCAACGTGATGACCGTTGATGACCTGCAGGCCAAGCATCAGGCTGAAGCCCATGCGGCGATCGATACCTTCACGAAATACCTGGACATTGACGAAGAGTTCGCCACGGTTCTGGTAGAAGAAGGTTTCTCTACGCTGGAAGAACTGGCCTATGTGCCAATGAAAGAGCTGCTGGAAATTGACGGTCTGGATGAACCAACCGTTGAAGCCCTGCGTGAACGCGCTAAAAACGCACTGACCACCCTGGCACTGGCTCAGGAAGAAAGCCTTGGCGACAAAAAGCCGGCTGATGACCTGCTGAATCTGGAAGGTCTTGATCGTGCGATTGCGTTCAAGCTGGCTGCCCGTGGTGTTTGTACGCTGGAAGATCTCGCTGAGCAAGGCGTTGATGACCTGGCTGATATCGAAGGTTTAACCGACGAGAAAGCCGGCGAACTCATCATGGCCGCACGTAATATTTGCTGGTTCGGCGACGAAGCGTAATAAACTGTAGCAGGAAGGAACAGCATGACTGATGTAACTGTAAAATCGCTGGCTGCTGAGATTCAGACCTCCGTGGACCGCCTGGTACAGCAATTTGCTGATGCAGGGATCCCGAAGACCGCTGATGACTCAGTGACGGCAAACGAAAAACAAACCTTGTTAGCGCACCTCAACCATGAACACGGCTCTGCGCCTGACAAGCTGACGCTGCAGCGCAAAACGCGCAGCACGTTGAATATTCCAGGTACCGGTGGCAAAAGTAAATCGGTACAAATTGAAGTCCGCAAGACGCGCACCTTTGTAAAACGTGATCCGCAAGAGGCAGAGCGCCTTGCCGCGGAAGAGCAGGCACAGCGTGAAGCGGAAGAACAAGCTCAGCGTGAGGCAGAAGCAACTGCCAAACGTGAGGCAGAATTAAAAGCTGAACGTGAGGCCGCAGAAAAAGCGAAACGCGACGCAAGTGAAAAAGTGAAGCGTGAAGCTGCGGAAAAAGACAAAGTGAGCAATCAACAGACAGACGAAATGACCAAAACCGCCCAGGCTGAAAAAGCCCGTCGTGAAAATGAAGCTGCCGAACTGAAGCGTAAAGCCGAAGAAGAAGCACGCCGCAAGCTTGAAGAAGAAGCGCGTCGTGTGGCTGAAGAAGCGCGCCGTATGGCAGAAGAAAACGAGAAGAACGGTATTGATACCGCTGAGCAGTCTGAAGATACCAGCGACTATCACGTGACCACTTCTCAGCACGCGCGTCAGGCTGAAGATGATAACGACCGTGAAGTAGAAGGCGGCCGTGGCCGTGGTCGCAATGCGAAAGCAGCGCGTCCTGCGAAAAAAGGCAACAAACACGCCGAGTCTAAAGCTGACCGTGAAGAAGCGCGTGCAGCCGTGCGTGGCGGTAAAGGCGGCAAACAGCGTAAAGGTTCTTCCCTGCAGCAGGGCTTCCAGAAGCCAGCTCAGGCCGTTAACCGTGACGTTGTGATCGGCGAAACCATCACCGTTGGCGATCTGGCGAACAAAATGGCGGTTAAAGGCTCTCAGGTCATCAAAGCGATGATGAAACTGGGCGCAATGGCGACCATCAACCAGGTGATCGACCAGGAAACCGCACAGCTGGTTGCCGAAGAGATGGGCCACAAAGTTATCCTGCGTCGTGAAAACGAGCTGGAAGAAGCAGTAATGAGCGACCGTGATACCGGTGCTGCGGCAGAACCGCGTGCGCCAGTTGTGACCATCATGGGTCACGTTGACCACGGTAAAACCTCTCTGCTCGACTACATTCGTTCTACGAAAGTGGCTTCCGGTGAAGCGGGTGGTATTACCCAGCACATCGGTGCATATCACGTAGAAACCGACAACGGTATGATCACCTTCCTGGATACCCCAGGCCACGCCGCGTTTACCTCAATGCGTGCTCGTGGTGCTCAGGCGACAGATATCGTTGTTCTGGTTGTTGCTGCAGACGATGGCGTCATGCCACAGACCATCGAAGCTATCCAGCACGCGAAAGCGGCGGGTGTGCCGGTTGTGGTTGCAGTGAACAAGATCGATAAGCCAGAAGCGGATCCAGATCGTGTTAAAAACGAACTGTCCCAGTACGGCATCCTGCCAGAAGAGTGGGGCGGTGAAAGCCAGTTCGTACACGTGTCTGCGAAAGCAGGTACCGGTATCGACGAGCTGCTGGACGCGATCCTGCTGCAGGCTGAAGTTCTGGAGCTGAAAGCGATCCGTAACGGTATGGCGAGCGGCGCGGTTATCGAATCCTTCCTGGATAAAGGCCGTGGCCCGGTGGCTACCGTTCTGGTTCGCGAAGGTACACTGCATAAAGGCGATATCGTCCTGTGTGGTTTCGAATACGGTCGTGTTCGTGCGATGCGTAACGAACTGGGTCAGGAAGTGCTGGAAGCAGGTCCGTCCATTCCAGTGGAAATCCTCGGTCTGTCCGGTGTGCCGGCTGCTGGTGACGAAGTGACCGTTGTGCGTGACGAGAAGAAAGCGCGTGAAGTTGCACTGTACCGTCAGGGCAAATTCCGTGAAGTTAAACTGGCTCGTCAGCAGAAATCTAAACTCGAGAACATGTTCGCGAACATGGCTGAAGGCGAAGTTCACGAAGTGAACGTCGTACTGAAAGCTGACGTTCAGGGTTCTGTGGAAGCGATTTCCGACTCCTTGCTGAAACTGTCTACTGACGAAGTTAAAGTGAAGATCATCGGTTCTGGCGTAGGTGGTATCACCGAAACCGACGCAACCCTGGCGGCTGCCTCTAACGCCATTCTGGTTGGCTTCAACGTGCGTGCTGATGCGTCTGCTCGCCGCGTGATCGAAGCAGAAAGCCTGGATCTGCGTTACTACTCCGTCATCTATAACCTGATCGACGAAGTGAAAGCAGCGATGAGCGGTATGCTGTCTCCAGAGCTGAAACAGCAGATCATCGGTCTGGCTGAAGTGCGCGATGTGTTCAAATCGCCGAAATTCGGTGCGATCGCGGGCTGTATGGTTACCGAAGGTACCATCAAGCGTCACAACCCAATCCGCGTACTGCGTGACAACGTGGTTATCTACGAAGGCGAGCTGGAATCCCTGCGCCGCTTCAAAGATGACGTTAACGAAGTCCGTAACGGCATGGAATGTGGTATCGGCGTGAAGAACTACAACGACGTTCGCGTTGGCGATATGATCGAAGTGTTCGAAATCATCGAGATCCAACGCAGCATCGACTAATCCTGTTGGGATAGGTCCATATGTCGGCCGGGATCGCCTCGTGCCACCCGGCAATAATTTTAAAAAGGGGCTTTAGCCCCTTTTTTGTCTGGAGAATTTATTATGGCGAAAGAATTTGGTCGCCCGCAGCGCGTAGCGCAGGAAATGCAGAAAGAGATCGCGCTCATTCTGCAACGCGAAATTAAAGATCCGCGTGTGGGCATGATGACCACCGTGTCCGGCGTGGAGATGTCCCGTGACCTCGCGTATGCCAAAGTGTTCGTGACGTTCCTGAACGATCAGGACGAAGCAGCAGTGAAAAATGGTATTAAAGCGCTGCAGGAAGCCTCTGGTTTCATCCGCTCTCTGCTCGGCAAAGCGATGCGTCTGCGTATCGTGCCTGAGCTGACCTTCTTCTACGACAACTCCCTGGTCGAAGGTATGCGTATGTCCAACCTGGTGACCAGCGTGGTGAAACATGACGACGAACGTCGTGTTAACCCGGCGGACGACAGCAAGGAGGACTGATGAGTCGTCCTCGTCGTCGTGGCCGCGACGTGCATGGTGTGCTGCTGCTGGATAAACCCCAGGGCGCATCCAGCAACGACGTGCTGCAAAAAGTGAAGCGTATTTATAATGCCAACCGTGCGGGCCATACAGGCGCGCTGGACCCCCTGGCGACGGGCATGCTGCCCATCTGCCTGGGGGAGGCAACAAAGTTTTCTCAGTACCTGCTGGATTCCGATAAGCGTTATCGCGTTATCGCCAGGCTGGGCCAGCGCACGGACACCTCCGATGCCGATGGTCAGGTGGTGGAAGAGCGTCCTGTGACGTTTAGCGCAGAGCAACTGGATGCGGCGCTGGAGAGCTTCCGTGGCGATACGCTGCAGGTGCCGTCGATGTATTCGGCACTGAAATATCAGGGTAAAAAGCTCTACGAATATGCGCGCCAGGGTATTGAAGTGCCGCGTGAAGCCCGCCCGATTACCGTGTATGAACTGCTCTTTATTCGCCACGAGGGTGACGAACTGGAGCTGGAAGTGCACTGTTCGAAAGGCACCTATATTCGCACCATTATCGACGACCTGGGCGAGAAGCTGGGCTGCGGTGCGCATGTTATCTACCTGCGTCGCCTGGCCGTCAGTAAATATCCGGTTGAGCGGATGGTGACCCTTGAGCATTTGCACGCGCTGGTTGAACAGGCGCAAGCGCAGGGTGTTGCCGCGGCAGATTTGCTTGACCCGCTGCTGATGCCGATGGATAGCCCGGCGGCCGACTTCCCGGTTGTTAATCTTCCTTTAACATCGTCCGTTTACTTTAAGAACGGAAACCCGGTTCGGACCACGAATGCACCGCTGGAAGGCCTGGTACGCGTGACCGAAGGGGATGACGGTAAGTTTATCGGCATGGGTGAAATGGACGGTGAAGGACGCGTTGCGCCCCGCCGTCTGGTGGTGGAATACCCGGTCGAAGGCTGACGGCGATATCAGCTCACCTTGCGGTAAACCGGTGAGGCGAGTAGAATATCGCGGCTTAACGTCCGGCAAATTGTTTAACAATTTTGCGGGGCGTATACGGGGATCGCTGAATTAGAGATCGGCATCCTTACATTCTTTATACTTTGGAGTTTGAAAATGTCTCTAAGCGTTGAAGCTAAAGCTAAAATCGTTTCTGAGTTTGGTCGTGGTACTAACGACAGCGGTTCTACCGAAGTTCAGGTTGCACTGCTGACTGCACAGATTAACCACCTGCAGGGTCACTTTGCAGAGCACAAAAAAGATCACCACAGCCGTCGTGGTCTGCTGCGTATGGTTTCTCAGCGTCGTAAACTGCTCGACTACCTGAAACGTAAAGATGTTGCACGTTACTCCGCGCTGATCGAGCGTCTGGGTCTGCGTCGCTAAGTCTTGCGAGTTTCAGAAAAGGGGGCCTGATGGCCCCTTTTTTCAACCGGACCGCAGCAATTCACTGGAAACTATTGTATTGTTGCTATAAATGATCTTCCTTGCAGAGGTTCGCGCGGCTAATGAGAGGCTTCACCCATGGGGGTGTTGGTTGTCATTAGTCGCGAGGATGCGAAGAAGGTCGGGTTAAATCGTCAGCACACCGGTGGTGTGCTGTCAAACATTTAAGAAAGGACAGAATTTTGCTGAATCCGATCGTTCGTAAATTCCAGTATGGTCAGCATACCGTCACGCTGGAAACCGGCATGATGGCACGTCAGGCTACTGCTGCCGTTATGGTAAGCATGGATGACACCGCGGTATTCGTGACCGTTGTTGGCCAGAAAAAAGCTAAACCAGGTCAGGACTTCTTCCCACTGACCGTTAACTACCAGGAGCGTACTTACGCTGCCGGTAAAATCCCGGGTGGCTTCTTCCGTCGTGAAGGCCGCCCAAGCGAAGGCGAAACCCTGATCGCGCGTCTGATTGACCGCCCGGTTCGTCCGCTGTTCCCGGAAGGCTTCGTAAACGAAGTGCAGGTTATCGCGACCGTGGTTTCCGTTAACCCACAGGTTAACCCGGATATCGTTGCGATGATCGGTGCCTCCGCTGCGCTGTCTCTGTCCGGTATTCCATTCAATGGTCCTATCGGTGCCGCGCGCGTTGGTTACATCAACGACCAGTACGTGCTGAACCCGACTCAGGAAGAGCTGAAAGAAAGTAAGCTGGACCTGGTTGTTGCCGGTACGGAAGCCGCCGTTCTGATGGTTGAGTCTGAAGCAGAGCTGCTGAGCGAAGACCAGATGCTGGGTGCTGTGGTCTTCGGCCACGACCAACAGCAGGTTGTTATCCAGAACATCAACGAGCTGGTGAAAGAAGCCGGTAAACCACGTTGGGACTGGCAGCCTGAAGCCGCTAACGACGCGCTGAACGCACGCGTTGCTGCACTGGCTGAAGCGCGTCTGAGCGATGCATACCGTATCACCGACAAGCAGGAGCGTTATGCTCAGGTTGACGTGATCAAAGACGAAACCATCGCCACGCTGGTTGCTGAAGACGAAACGCTGGACGCTAACGAGCTGAGCGAAATTCTGCACGCAATCGAGAAAAACGTTGTTCGTAGCCGCGTACTGGCTGGCGAGCCGCGTATCGATGGCCGTGAAAAAGACATGATCCGTGGTCTGGACGTGCGTACTGGCGTACTGCCACGTACTCACGGTTCTGCGCTGTTCACCCGTGGCGAAACGCAGGCGCTGGTTACCGCGACCCTGGGTACTGCACGTGACGCACAGATCATCGACGAGTTGATGGGCGAGCGCACTGACAGCTTCCTGTTCCACTATAACTTCCCTCCGTACTCCGTAGGGGAAACCGGTATGGTGGGTTCGCCTAAGCGTCGTGAAATTGGTCACGGTCGTCTGGCGAAGCGCGGCGTGCTGGCAGTGATGCCAGACGCAGACAAATTCCCATACACCGTTCGTGTGGTTTCTGAAATCACCGAATCCAACGGTTCTTCTTCCATGGCTTCCGTGTGTGGTGCCTCTCTGGCGCTGATGGATGCAGGCGTGCCAATCAAAGCCGCCGTTGCGGGTATCGCAATGGGTCTGGTGAAAGAGGGCGACAACTTTGTTGTTCTGTCTGACATTCTGGGCGACGAAGACCACCTGGGCGATATGGACTTCAAAGTGGCGGGTTCCCGCGACGGTATCTCTGCACTGCAGATGGATATCAAAATTGAAGGTATCACCAAAGAGATCATGCAGGTTGCTCTGAACCAGGCTAAAGGTGCGCGTCTGCACATCCTGGGCGTGATGGAACAGGCTATCAACGCGCCGCGCGGTGATATCTCCGAGTTCGCTCCGCGTATTCACACCATCAAGATCAATCCAGACAAGATCAAAGATGTTATCGGTAAGGGCGGTTCCGTGATCCGTGCGCTGACCGAAGAGACCGGCACCACCATTGAAATCGAAGATGACGGTACGGTGAAGATCGCAGCGACCGACGGCGAAAAAGCGAAATTCGCGATTCGTCGCATCGAAGAAATCACTGCAGAAATCGAAGTGGGCCGTATCTACAATGGTAAAGTGACCCGTATCGTTGACTTTGGCGCGTTCGTTGCCATCGGTGGCGGTAAAGAAGGTCTGGTACACATCTCTCAAATCGCTGACAAGCGCGTTGAGAAAGTGACCGATTACCTGCAGATGGGTCAGGAAGTACCGGTTAAAGTTCTGGAAGTTGACCGCCAGGGCCGTATCCGTCTGAGCATTAAAGAAGCAACCGAGCAGTCTCAGCCAGCTGCTGCGCCAGAAGCACCGGCAGCAGAACAGCAAGGCGAGTAAGGTTGCCATTTGCCCTCCGCATCGCGGAGGGCCATTATCAGGCAGGACGCCTTGTTAAGCCGCCGGGGGACAGGACGTTCATCCAATAGTTGTCTTCGGGAGTGGGAAATGAAGCCTTTTTTGCGCTGGTGTTTCGTTGCGACAGCTTTAACGCTGGCAGGATGCAGCAACTCTGCCTGGCGTAAGAGCGAAGTCCTCGCAGTGCCATTGCAACCGACTTTGCAGCAGGAAGTGATTCTGGCACGCATGGAACAAATTCTTGCCAGTCGGGCTTTAACCGATGACGAACGCGCACAGCTTTTATATGAGCGCGGAGTGTTGTATGATAGTCTCGGTCTGAGGGCATTAGCGCGAAATGATTTCTCACAAGCGCTGGCTATCCGACCTGATATGCCTGAAGTATTCAATTACTTAGGCATTTATTTAACGCAGGCAGGCAATTTTGATGCTGCCTATGAAGCGTTTGATTCTGTACTTGAGCTTGATCCAACTTACAACTACGCGCACTTGAATCGCGGTATCGCATTGTATTACGGCGGTCGTGATAAGTTAGCGCAAGATGATCTGCTGGCGTTTTATCAAGACGATCCTAATGATCCTTTCCGTAGCCTGTGGCTTTACATCGTTGAGCAGAAGCTCGATGAGAAACAGGCAAAAGAGGCACTGAAACAGCGCTTCGACAAATCGGACAAGGAACAGTGGGGATGGAACATTGTCGAGTTCTACCTGGGCAACATTAGCGAAGCAACGCTGATGGAACGCCTCAAGGCGGACGCAACGGATAACACCTCGCTCGCTGAGCATCTCAGTGAAACCAACTTCTATTTAGGTAAGTACTACCTAAGTCTGGGGGATAAGGACAGCGCTACGGCACTGTTCAAATTAGCGGTTGCTAACAACGTACACAACTTCGTTGAGCACCGTTATGCATTGTTGGAATTATCGCTCTTGGGCCAGGAGCAAGATGACCTGGCAGAATCGGACCAGCAATAGCTGACGACATAAACATCAGCCCGTAATCTTTTTGATTGCCATCACCTTCACTGGTGAGGGCGTTGTTGTTCGTCAATACACCTAATTTGAGCCGGTTCACACTTTTCAATGAAAATTGCAGATCATTTTCACGATGAGCTAAGTAGACTGGCCGCCATTGACATTGAGGCACTCGTACTACATGGCTGAATTCGAAACCACTTTTGCAGATCTGGGCCTGAAGGCTCCTATCCTTGAAGCTCTTAACGATCTCGGTTACGAAAAACCATCTCCGATCCAGGCAGAATGTATCCCACATCTGCTCTCTGGTCGTGACGTGCTGGGCATGGCCCAGACTGGTAGCGGCAAAACCGCAGCATTCTCGCTGCCGCTGCTGAACAACATTGATCCGGACCTGCGTGCACCGCAGATCCTCGTCCTGGCTCCAACCCGTGAACTGGCGGTTCAGGTTGCGGAAGCGATGACGGAATTCTCTAAACACATGCGCGGCGTAAACGTGGTAGCCCTGTACGGCGGCCAGCGTTATGACGTGCAGTTACGCGCCCTGCGCCAGGGCCCACAGATTGTTGTCGGTACGCCGGGCCGTCTGCTGGATCACCTGAAGCGCGGTACACTGGATCTCTCTAAACTGAGCGGTCTGGTACTGGATGAAGCCGACGAAATGCTGCGTATGGGCTTCATCGAAGACGTAGAAACCATCATGGCGCAGATCCCGGAAGGTCACCAGACCGCTCTGTTCTCTGCCACCATGCCAGAAGCAATCCGTCGCATTACCCGCCGCTTCATGAAAGAGCCGCAGGAAGTGCGCATTCAGTCCAGCGTTACCACTCGCCCGGACATCAGCCAGAGCTACTGGTCTGTGTACGGCATGCGCAAAAACGAAGCGCTGGTGCGTTTCCTGGAAGCGGAAGATTTTGATGCGGCGATTATCTTCGTTCGTACCAAAAACGCGACCCTGGAAGTGGCTGAAGCCCTGGAGCGTAACGGCTACAACAGCGCAGCGCTGAATGGCGACATGAACCAGGCTCTGCGTGAGCAGACGCTGGAGCGTCTGAAAGACGGTCGTCTGGATATCCTGATTGCAACCGACGTGGCAGCACGTGGTCTGGACGTTGAGCGTATCAGCCTGGTTGTAAACTACGACATCCCAATGGACTCTGAGTCTTACGTTCACCGTATCGGCCGTACCGGTCGTGCAGGTCGTGCGGGTCGTGCCCTGCTGTTCGTTGAGAACCGCGAGCGTCGTCTGCTGCGTAACATTGAACGCACCATGAAGCTGACCATTCCGGAAGCGGAGCTGCCAAACGCAGAACTGCTGGGCAAACGCCGTCTGGAAAAATTCGCCGCGAAAGTCCAGCAGCAGCTGGAAAGCAGCGATCTGGATCAGTACCGTGCGCTGCTGGCGCAGATTCAGCCAACCGCTGAAGGCGAAGAGCTGGATATCGAAACGCTGGCTGCAGCACTGCTGAAGATGGCACAGGGCGAACGTACCCTGATCGTGCCACCAGATGCACCGATGCGTCCTCGTCGTGAGTTCCGCGATCGTGACGATCGCTTCGAACGCCGTGGTGACCGTAACGATCGTGGCCCACGTGGTGACCGTTCAGAGCGTGGTGGCGAAGACCGTCCACGTCGTGAACGTCGTGACGCTGGCGAAATGGAACTGTACCGCATTGAAGTGGGCCGTGATGATGGTGTTGAAGTTCGTCATATCGTTGGCGCGATCGCGAACGAAGGCGACATCAGCAGCCGTTACATCGGTAACATCAAGCTGTTCGCATCTCACTCCACCATCGAGCTGCCAAAAGGCATGCCGGGCGAAGTACTGCAGCACTTTACTCGCACCCGCATCCTGAACAAGCCGATGAACATGCAGCTGCTGGGCGATGCACAGCCACGTCCTGACCGTGGCGGCGAACGTCGTGGCGGTGGTCGCGGTTTCGGTGGCGAGCGTCGTGAAGGCGGTCGCAGCGAAGGCCGCGGTGGTGAAGGTCGTCGTTTCTCCGGTGAACGCCGTGATAGCCGTGGCCCACGTCGTGAAGAAGGCACCAGCCGTCGTCGTTTCGGTGACGCGTAAGCCTTTCGTTTCTGACGTAAAGTAATATATACAGCCCCGATAAAGACTATCGGGGCTTTTTTTATTCCCTTTGTACTCTTGTACTGGTACAGTGCAGCACATTAAAATGCAAACCACATTTTTGACTGGAGATATGGCTGTATGGCGACACTAACCACCACCCAAACGTCACCTTCGCTGCTTGGCGGCGTGGTGATCATCGGCGGAACCATTATTGGTGCCGGGATGTTCTCCCTGCCAGTGGTCATGTCCGGTGCGTGGTTCTTCTGGTCGCTGGCTGCGCTGGTCTTCACCTGGTTCTGTATGCTCCATTCAGGGCTGATGATCCTTGAAGCCAACCTGAACTACCGCATTGGCTCCAGCTTCGACACCATCACGAAAGATCTGCTGGGTAAAGGCTGGAACCTGGTGAACGGCCTTTCCATCGCGTTTGTGCTCTACATCCTGACCTACGCGTACATCTCGGCAAGCGGCTCGATTCTGCATCACACCTTTTCGGAGATGTCGCTGCACGTTCCGGCGCGTCTGGCCGGGTTGTGCTTTGCGCTGGGTGTCGCGTTTATCGTCTGGATGAGTACCAAAGCGGTGAGCCGGATGACGGCCATCGTTCTGGGCGCAAAGGTCATCACTTTCTTTCTGACCTTCGGTAGCCTGCTGGGGCACGTTACCCCGTCAACACTGTTTAACGTGGCTGAAACCAATACGTCGTACACGCCGTATCTGCTGATGACCCTGCCGTTCTGTCTGGCGTCGTTTGGCTACCACGGCAACGTACCGAGCCTGATGAAGTACTACGGCAAAGACCCGCGGACAATCGTCAAGTGCCTGGTTTACGGTACGCTGCTGGCGCTGGGGCTGTATGTGATTTGGCTGCTGGGGACGATGGGCAACATCCCGCGTCCTGAGTTTATCGGCATTGCGCAGAAGGGCGGGAATATAGATGTGCTGGTGCAGGCGCTGAGCGGTGTACTGAACAGCCGCAGTCTGGATCTGCTGCTGGTGGTATTCTCCAACTTTGCGGTTGCGAGCTCTTTCCTCGGCGTGACGCTCGGCCTGTTTGACTATCTGGCGGACCTGTTTGGCTTTGATGACTCCGCTATGGGGCGCTTCAAAACCGCACTGCTGACCTTCCTGCCACCGATGGTGGGCGGCCTGCTGTGGCCGAACGGCTTCCTGTACGCCATTGGTTATGCCGGTCTGGCGGCTACCATCTGGGCGGCAATTGTGCCGGCGCTTCTGGCGCGTAAATCCCGTCAGCGCTTCGGTAGCCCGAAATTCCGCGTCTGGGGCGGTAAACCGATGATTGCACTGATTCTGGTGTTTGGTGTTGGTAACGCGCTGGTCCACGTGCTGTCGAGCTTTAATCTGTTGCCGGTATATCAGTAAGTTTTTGTGCCGGATGGCGGCTACGCCTTATCCGGCCTACGCGATCCCGTAGGCCCGGTAAGCGAAGCGCCACCGGGCAAAAAAACTACCCCACCAACTCCTCTTTCACCTGCATCGCCAGCTCAAACGAGTGCAAACGCGCCTGATGATCGAAAATCTGGCCGTTAACCATAATCTCATCAGCCTGCGTTTCGCGCAGCACCGCCTCAAGCCCGTGACGCACCTTCGCTTTATCTCCCACCAGCGACATGCTCAGCGCCTGTTGAACACCATACTGCTCGGAAGCTGACCACAGCTGATGCATATTCTCCACCGGCGGTGGAAGCTGGCCGGTCTCACCGCGACGCAGCTTCACAAACGCCTGCTGCATAGAGGTAAACAGGAATTCCGCATCGCGATTGCTGTCGGCGGCAATGATATTGATACACACCATCGCGTACGGTTTCTCCAGCCTTTCAGAAGGTTTGAAGTTCGTGCGGTAGAGATGCAGCGCCTGATGCAGCATATCCGGTGCGAAGTGGGAGGCGAACGCGAAGGGCAGCCCCAGCTGTGCAGCAAGCTGCGCGCTATAAAGACTTGAGCCTAACAGCCATACCGGGATCTTCTCGCCATAGCCCGGCACCGGGCGCACGTGCGGGTTCGGGTCACGCGCATCGAACCAGCCCACCAGTTCAGCCACATCACGCGGGAAATTGTCGATGTCACCGCTCATATGGCGACGCAGGGCGCGCATGGTGGGCTGGTCGCTGCCCGGCGCACGGCCAAGGCCTAAATCAATACGGCCCGGGTAGAGGGTATTCAGCGTACCAAACTGCTCGGCGATCACCAGAGGAGCATGGTTTGGCAGCATCACGCCACCGGATCCCAGGTGCAGGGTAGTGGTGTTCGCGGCCAGATAGCCAATCAGCACCGAGGTGGCAGCGCTGGCGATGCCGACCATGTTGTGATGTTCCGCCAGCCAGTAACGGTGATAGCCACGCTTTTCGGCCAGTTGAGCCAGATCGAGAGAGTGCGAAAAGGCTTCTCTTGCCGAGGAGCCTTGTGGGATCGGCGCCAGATCCAGCACCGAAAACGGAAGGGTTTTGTCAGTCATAACAGCTCACTTTGTCGACGGTCAATCTTTAATACTGCATTAAATAATGATAACCGTTGTTAACAAAGTGAGCCTTTTTCAGGCCTGCAGCTCCAGTCCGGCCAGCCGCTTCCAGTAGCCGTTACAGTCACTGTTTGCCGTCAGCGGCAGCGGCGATGCGCCGTTTTCATTGGCGCGAAAAGCATCCAGCATGGCAAACACGCTGGTGTCCAGCGGGGACAGACGTACCATGTCCACCAGTCCGTCCATCGACGCCAGCTCGTTACCAAGGTTATACACATAACCACTCATGGTCTGAATGCCGTTCAGGACAAACACCTGCTGATTCTCCTGCGACAGCATGCTGCGTCCGTTCGGGTACTTGATGCAGCAGGTTTCGCACTCGTCTTTCGGGCGATCTTCAGAGCGGGCAGTGAAGCAGCGGGCAGAGTACGCCAGCGGCAGATGGCCATAGCTCAACACTTCCACTTCAAACTGGTTGCGAATACCCAGCTCGTCACACTGGTTCAGGAGGTTTACCAGCCAGTCACGCGACAGCTCTACCGGCATGCACCAGCGCGTCATCCCCTGTTTCAGCAGCAGGCGCAGGGTCACGGCGTTATAGCAGTTCAATGCATGGCCCGCGACAAACGGCAGCTTGCGTTCGGCGCACATATTCACCACGCCCAGATCGCTGGCCTCCAGCAGAAACTCGCCGTTCTCCACGTAGCGCTTCAGCTCACCCAGTTCAGATGAGGCCTGCACCAGCGCCAGTGTAGAGAGCACCACCTGTTTGCCGCTCCCGGCCAGGCTTTTCGCCATCTCCAGCCAGTCGCCCACTTTGGTGGCACGGCGCTTGCTGCATACCGCTTCGCCAAGGTAAATCACATCGGCGCTGCTGGTCGCGGCCTGTTGATAAAAATCTTCCAGCGTCTCTTTTGGCCAGTAGTAGAGCACCGGTCCTAATGAATATTTCATGGTTATCTCACTGCCATTTACGGTGATACGCGCCAAGCGTGGTTTGGGTGCCTTCAGACATTGCGCCGAGCGTCTCCATCCAGGCCGATTGCGGGGCGTAGTTCTGCGGATCTGCCATGCAGCGGTCAATGGCCTGACGCCAGACTTTCGCCACCTGACTGACGTAGGCCGGGCTGCGCTGGCGACCTTCAATCTTCACCGAGGCAATATTAGCGGCCAGCAGTTCCGGCAGCAGTTCCAGCGTGTTGAGGCTGGTGGGTTCTTCCAGCGCGTGATAACGCTCGCCGTCAACCAGATAGCGGCCTTTGCACAGCGTCGGGTAGCCAGCGTTTTCACCGTCCTGATAGCGGTCAATCAGTACCTCATTCAGGCGAGATTCCAGCCCCTGTGGCGTTTGCTGCCAGCGAACAAAGCGGGCAGGCGAGCAGGCACCAACGGTATTAGGGGATTCACCGGTTAAATACGAGGAGAGATAGCAGCGGCCTTCAGCCATGATGCACAGGCTACCAAAGGCAAAAACTTCCAGCGGCACTGGCGTGACGCGCGCGAGTTGCTTAACCTGATGAATAGAGAGCACGCGCGGTAAAACCACCCGGGCCACGTCAAAGTTTTGATGATAAAAACGTATCGCCTCTTCGTTGGTGGCAGAGGCCTGAACAGAGACATGGCGCTCAATATGAGGATAGCGTTCTGCCGCATACTCTAGCATGGCGAGGTCGGCCAGAATCAGCGCATCGGCACCCAGCTGTGCTGCCATATCCACCGCGCGCTGCCAGCGGGCATAGCCATCAGGATGGGCAAAGGTATTGATGGCAATATGCAATTTGCGGCGGTGCTGATGTACGAAGTTAACGGCTTCCTGAAGCTTTTTCTCCGTAAAGTTGAGGCCAGCAAAATGGCGGGCGTTAGTATCATCTTTCAGCCCGATATAGACCGCATCGGCCCCATTTTCGATGGCCGCCTTAAGCGCCGGAAGGTTTCCGGCAGGGCAGAGCAGCTCCATAATTTATCCTGATGTCGTCGAGAGCAAAAATGTTAACGAGCTGGGATTTTAATTAACCCATACGCGACAATTTTTGATTTAAGGCAGCTAATGGCGTATTGATGGCACCAATAATGAGGTACACCGGACGACGGTTTGTTGATTTACGCCGCTATGTTCTCCTCCGGATATGGCAAAATACCCGGACTATCGCTATCAGGGAGTAAAGCTCGTGCTGGATAAACTGCGTTCACGTCTCGTACAATTTGGTCCATCAATGCTGAGCGTGCCGGTAAAACTGGCGCCGTTCGCGCTTAAACGTCAGGTGCTGGAGCAGCTCCTGAGCTGGCAGTTCCGCCAGGCGCTGCAGGAAGGCGAACTGGCGTTCCTGGAAGGCCGCTGGTTAAGCATTGAAGTGCGTGATATCGGTCTGCGCTGGTTTACCTCCGTCGAGAATGACCAGCTGATTGTGCGCCAGTCCGCCGACGCGGATGTGAGCTTTAGCGCCGACGCCTGCGATCTGCTGATGATCGCCGCGCGTAAGCAGGATCCGGATACCCTCTTTTTCCAGCGCCGTCTGGTCATTGAAGGCGATACGGAACTGGGTCTGTACGTCAAAAATTTAATGGATGCCATTGAGCTGGAGCAGATGCCAAAAGCGCTGCGCGTGATGTTAATGCAAATGGCAGATTTCGTTGAGGCCGGGCTGAAAACCCCGCCTGACAGTAAACACACTTCAGTAGGTGAGCCATGCTGATTCGAGTCGAAATTGGGATTGATGCACCGGGTATCGATGCGTTGTTACGCCGCTCTTTTGCGAGTGACGCAGAAGCCCAACTGGTCCACGATCTCCGCGAAGACGGCCTGATCACGCTGGGGCTGGTTGCCACCGATGACGAAGGTCAGGTGGTGGGCTACGTTGCCTTCAGCCCGGTAACCGTTCAGGGTGAAGAATTACAGTGGGTAGGAATGGCGCCGCTGGCGGTAGATGAACACTATCGTGGACAAGGGCTGGCACGTCAGCTGGTGTATGAAGGGCTGGACTCGCTCAATGAGTTTGGCTATGCCGCGGTGGTGACGCTGGGCGATCCTGCTTTCTATGGTCGCCTGGGCTTCGAGCCGGCGGCGCAGTACGATCTCCGCTGTCGCTGGCCGGGAACCGAAACTGCCTTCCAGGTGCACCGTCTGGCGGATGACGCGCTCAACGGCGTAAATGGCCTCGTGGAGTATCACGACCATTTTAATCGCTTCTAATCAGGCTTTCACACAGCGCCTCAAACGATCCGTCTCCGGTGACGAGGCGCTCTTTCTGGCGCTTCGTTAACTGCTTAATGCGGTATTCCACTCTTAACGCCAGCGATCTGTCACCCACGGGGGCAGAAAAGGCGAGCGTCAATTCTCCTTTCCCCCGCAGCGCTTTTGCCCCTTTTCCCGTTTGATGCTGAAGAAAACGCCGCGCCACATCGGTCGTGATCCCGGTGTAGAGAGCGTTATCGGCGGTACGGACAAGATAGAGAAACCAGCACACGGTAAACAGATTCAGTATGTTAAGGTGAACGCACCATAGCATGAGAGAGAACGAAAATGGAAACTCTGGCTGCCATTAACCGCTGGCTGGCGAAACAGCATGTTGTCACCTGGTGCGTGTATGACGACGGTGAAATGTGGTGCGCGAATGCGTTTTACTATTATGACCCTGAGCGCGTTGCGTTTTATGTGATGAGCGAAGATAAAACGCGCCATGCGCAGATGACCGGTCAGCAGGCGAAGGTGGCAGGGACAGTTAACGGTCAGCCTAAAACGGTGGCACTGATCCGTGGGGTGCAGTTTAAAGGGGAGATCCGTCGTCTGGATGGTGAAGAGAGCGACGCGCGCCGTAAGCACTACACGCGCCGCTTTCCGGTAGCCGCCGCCTTAAAAGCCCCGGTGTGGGAAATCCGCCTTGATGAGCTGAAATTTACCGACAACACGCTGGGCTTTGGCAAAAAGCTGCACTGGCTACGCGCCGAGCAGGCGTAGCGCTTCGCGGTTGAACGCCGGCAGATCGTCCGGGGTTCGGCTGGTGATCAGCTGGTCTTTGTCGTTGACCACCTCCTGATCGTAAAACTCGGCCCCCGCGTTTTTCAGATCGACAACGATCGGTTTCACGGCAGTGAGTTTACGCCCGCGCACCACATCCGCGCTGATAAGCAGTTGCGGACCGTGGCAGATAGCAAAGACCGGTTTTCCGGTGGAGACAAAATCGCGGGTGAACGTTACGAAGCGCTCGTCGCCGCGCAGGGAGTCCGGTGAATGACCGCCGGGTAACAGCAGGGCATCAAAATCAGACGGGCTGACGTTATCGATGGTCTCATCGATGGTCACGCTGGCCTCGCCCTTATGGCCTTTCACCGTTTTTCCCGCCTCTTTCTCAATGGTGATGACCTCATGTCCCGCCTTGCGGAACGCCTCAGCAGGTGAGGTGAATTCTGAATCTTCAAACTCGTCGGTAATCAGGACTGCGATTTTTTTACCCATGCTTCCTCCGTTGTTTTCGCTTCAGACTGTTTTTTTCCCGTTTGTGGTAAATACTTACCGGTAACAGACTTCTAAGTGTGGTTGACCATGCTGAGTTCGCAAACGGACTATTCTGTAAAGGGGATGAAATGAGTCAGGTACTGATTACGGGGGCAACCGGGCTGGTGGGCGATCATCTGCTGCGGCTGCTGATCCAGGATCGCAGGGTGAACTACATTGCGGCCCCGACACGTCGACCGCTGGCGGACATTTCTGGCGTTTTTAATCCTCACGATCCACAGCTGACCGACGCACTGGCGCAGGTGCAGGATCCCATCGATATCGCCTTTTGCTGCCTCGGGACAACGCGGCGTGAGGCGGGCAGTAAAGAGGCGTTTGTTCATGCTGACTATACGCTGGTGGTCGATACGGCGCTAACGGCGAAAAAGCTGGGTGCCACCCATTTTGTGGTGGTCAGCTCGCTGGGCGCCAGCGCCCGTTCGCCGTTCTTTTACAGCAAGGTGAAGGGCGAGATGGAAGAGGCCCTGATTGCCCAGAAGTGGGAGCGGTTGACAATAGTCCGTCCCTCCATGCTGCTGGGGCATCGCGACGAGCGTCGTTTTAACGAGTCGATGTTTGCCCCGTTGTTCCGCATTCTCCCCGGTAACTGGAAATCCATCGAGGCGCGCGATGTGGCGCGTGCGATGCTAAAAGAGGGGCTGTCACCATCGCAGGAGGGAGTGAATATCATCCCTTCGGCGAAACTGCGTGAAATCGCGCAGGGCGAGGCGTAAACTCCCCCGGCTAATTAAATAACACTCTCCGGGGAATGCTATGACTGGTCAGTCTTCATCTCAGGCGGCAACACCTGTCCAATGGTGGAAGCCCGCGCTCTTCTTTCTCGTGGTCATTATCGGCCTCTGGTATGTGAAATGGCAGCCGTACTACGGTAAAGCCTTCACTGCCGCCGAAACGCACAGCATCGGTAAATCTATTCTCGCTCACGCTGATTCCAGCCCGCTTCGCGCGGCGTGGGATTATGCCATGGTCTATTTCCTTGCCGTCTGGAAAGCCGCCGTATTAGGCGTCATTCTGGGCTCGTTGATTCAGGTGCTTATCCCGCGTCACTGGCTGGTGAAAACCCTGGGGCAGCCACGCTTTCAGGGCACCCTGCTGGGGACCATTTTCTCCCTGCCGGGCATGATGTGTTCGTGCTGTGCCGCGCCTGTCGCCGCCGGTATGCGCCGTCAGCGAGTCTCTATGGGCGGTGCGCTGGCGTTCTGGATGGGCAACCCGCTGTTAAACCCGGCAACGCTGGTGTTTATGGGCTTTGTGCTGGGTTGGCATTTCGCCTTTATCCGCCTGGTGGCCGGTCTGCTGACGGTGCTGGTGGTGGCAACGCTGGTGCAGAAATGGGTGAAAGATAACGCCGTTGAACCGGCCGCCATTGAGCTTGATGTCAGCGAGCCACAGGGAAGCTTCTTTGCGCGCTGGGGGAATGCTCTGTGGCAGCTTTTCTGGAGCACCATTCCTGTGTATATCCTGGCGGTGCTGGTGCTCGGGGCCGCACGCGTCTGGCTATTCCCGCATGCCGACGGCGCCATTGACAATACCCTTATGTGGGTCATTGCGATGGCCGTAGCCGGTTGTCTGTTTGTGATCCCAACGGCCGCTGAAATTCCGATTGTGCAGACCATGATGTTGGCCGGCATGGGCACTGCACCGGCACTGGCGTTGCTCATTACCTTGCCTGCCATCAGCCTGCCGTCGCTTATCATGCTGCGTAAGTCATTCCCGGCGAAAGCGCTGTGGCTCACCGCAGGGCTGGTGGCGTTGAGTGGGGTGATTGTGGGGAGTATTGCGCTTCTGTGAAAAAAGCCCGGTGGCGCGAGCGCTCACCGGGCTTACAGTCAGGTGGGAATTACTTAATGTAGGTAAATGCGGTGGTGACGTGTTTCACGCCGCTCACCCGGCTGGCGATATCGGCCGCCGCTTTCCCTTCACGGTCGGTAACCAGACCCAGCAGGAACACTTCGCCGTTTTCGGTCGTCACTTTCACGTTGGATGATTTCACCTGGTCTGAACCCAGCAGCTGGGAACGGACTTTGGTGGTGATCCACGTATCATTGGAGGCGGTACCAAGGCTGATTGGCTGCCCCTGACGGACTTCGTTGAAGACTTCCGCAGTGCCCTCTACGCCCATCGCGATCTGTTTTGCGCGGCTGGAGAGGTCAGTATTTGGCGCCTGGCCTGTCAGCAGCACTTTGCCCTGGTAAGCCGTCACGTTGATGCGCGCTTCTTTCTTAATTTGCTCGTCTTTCGACAGCGCACTGTTGACGCGCAGCTCCAGCGTGCCGTCATCTACCTGGGTGCCAACGGTGCGCGGATCGGTCGCTGCTTTGGTGCCGACGGCAGCGGTACCCACGACAGCCGCAGCGATACATCCCTGCAGCAGTAATGCAGACATAAGGACTGCGAGGGTCGATAAAGCCTTCATGAGAACTCCTTAATCATCCTGGTGAGGGAAAAGCGTGTTATCGATCAAATCACATAAGCAGTTCACCGTGAGCATATGCATCTCCTGAATGCGTGCGCTACGGTGAGACGGAATGCGGATTTCCACATCCTGCGGCCCCAGCAGGCCCGCCAGCTCGCCCCCGTCATAGCCGGTTAAGGCAACGATAGTCATATCGCGGGTAACGGCGGCTTCGACGGCTTTGACAATGTCACGGCTATTGCCGCGCGTGGAGATGGCCAGCAGCACATCGCCCGCATGGCCCAGGGCACGCACCTGCTTAGCGTAAATCTCGTCATGCAGACGATCGTTAGCAATCGCTGTTAAGACCACATTATCGGTATTAAGTGCAATGGCAGGTAAACTGGGGCGTTCTGTTTCAAAACGATTGATCATACTGGCAGCAAAATGCTGTGCGTTGGCAGCGGACGTGCCATTGCCACAACAGAGGATTTTGTTGCCATTGAGCAGGGACTGCACCAGCGTCATGGCGGCGCGAGAGATTGCGTCAGGGAGGGCTTCTGCCGCGGCAATCTGAGTCTGAATGCTTTCTGTGAAGCACACTTTAATTCTTTCGAGCACGTTATCCCTTTTAAATCTTAATTATGCGTCTTCGCCAAAAGCGTTTTTCAGCCATTCGATCTCGTTTCCGGTGAAGGCTAACACATCGAACCGGCAATCCACAGTATCAAAACTCCCATTATGGCGGGCAAGCCACAAGTGGGCAGTCTGTAATAATTTATGTTGTTTGGCGGGCGTCACGCTGGCGGCAGCACCGCCAAAACGGGAAGACTGTCGGTAGCGTACTTCCACAAACACAATGATCTGACCCTCTTTCATGATCAGATCGATTTCGCCGCCACGTCCGCGAACGTTAGCGGCGATAAAGCGCAGTCCTTTGCCCTCAAGCCAGCGACGCGCTTTTAATTCCCAGGCGTCGCCGGTCTCTTTACGGCTTAACTGGCCGGGACGATTTGTCCCTGCTGGTATTTGAGCCATGATAACTTCCTGTTAATCACGCAATCCTGAGTGGCCGTCAGATCGCCGGTATTGCCGTTTAGCTCAAAGCCCGGCACCTGACGCATTTGGGTAAAGTGGTTCGCCAGCGTCCAGGCATCGACGCCCATCGCGTACAGACGCGCCAGTGAGTAGTCGTTACGGACTGCGCTCAGCGCCTGCTGCATCAGGGCCGGATTGCTGCCCGCCAGCATCGGAATTTCGCTGTATTGCAGGCCGTCCATCTCCAGGCGGAAATCCGGGCCTGCGGTGCCTTGTGCGCTGCGAGAGCTGGCGTAGAGCGTGGCGCCGCTCTGGCTGCCGTTACGCATGGCGATCATCGGCTTGATGAAGGCAATCTCTTGTGGCGTAGCGACGATATAGGCCGCATCCACTTTACCGCCACCGCTAATCTGCGCGTCGGTAGGTGGGGCAGGGATGGTCAGACCGCCAATCGTCACGCTCTGCTGCTGTGGCAGGCTTGCACTCACCGGGCTGCCGTTAAGCGCAATACCCGCGCCGCCGTTAACGCCCGCGCGCAGTTCAGAGACGGAGCCGAATTTCTGCTGCAGCACGATGCCGCCGCCCAGCTTCTGCCACTCTTCGGCAAAGGCGTTGGCGACGCGATCGCCCAGCGTACTGCGAGGGATCAGCAGCAGCGGAGACTGTTTCCCCTGCTCGTGAATATGACGCGCCGCATCGCGGGCTTCATCTTCCGGAGAGAGGGCGAAATAGCAGATATTGGCGCGGTTCTGAACCTGTTCAGGCTGGTTGAGCGCCAGCACGTTCAGCGCAGTGTTGCTCTTCATCAACTCTTCGACGTTGTTTTTCAGCAGCGGACCCACAACGATGCTGGCACCGTCCTGTTGCACCTGCGCCAGAACCTGATCGAGCGGTTGAGAACTGGTGTCGTAGATTTTCAGCTCAGCGCCCGGGTTAGCGCTGGTGGTGGCTGCGGCCTGTGGCTGGGGAGCAGGCTGAGCGGCAGGTTGTGCTGCGGGCTCAGTGGTCTGCGGTTGAGGTTGCTCCGCTGTTGCAGGCTCCGTCGCCGGTGCGGATTGTGTCTCTACCGGAGTCGCAGTCGCGGGTGCTGCGGCCGCTGGTGTGGTCGGTGCCGTCACCGGGTTCTGCATCGTCCCCTGCGGCGGCGTTTGTGCTGTGGTCAGGTCGCTGGTTTCCGCGGCGGAAGGGCTGACAACGTCGTTCACGTTTGCCGCCTGAGCTGCCTGCGCCGGAACTGCACTGCCGGTCACTGGCGTGGTACCGTTCTTCGCCGCTTCAAAACCTTGTTGAATGGTGCGGCCAAATACCGCCGCCTGGCCGTTCAACGGCAGAAGCAGGGCGATTTTGCTGGTGGAGGCAGGCTTAAAGTTCTGCACGTTCACCAGCTGTGTCGGCAGCATTTTCGCGCCCGGGTTTTGTGGGTAGCGCGTTTGCCAGTCGGTAATACCGGCTTTCAGCATGTTTGGATCGCTGCGGTTGTTAAACCACATCTGTTGCAGATCCAGCCACCCCTGCAACACGTTTTCATCAGCATTGATGACCAGCGCTTGCGCCTGTTCCTGGGTCATTGAGGCGAGCGCCTGCCAGGTGGCATCAATATTTTTCTGCTTGTCCGCACCGCCGAGCAGCGGCTCCTGGGCGATCAGCGCCCGCAGCAGCGTCAGGGAAGGACGTCCCTGCTCAGCGGTGATACCCGCCTGCCAGAAACGGGCCTGCTGATTTTTATCCAGTGCGCTTACGTCGATGTCGCCAAGGATCTTTTTCGCGGCGGCATAATCTTTCAGCGCGACTTTCAGCTCGGCAGAGAGCAGGCTCTGCTCAAGACGCTGGGCATCGTTAAGCTCGTGCGGAAGCTGGTTGAACAGTTCGGCGGCCTGCTGGGTTTTGCCCTCTTTCAGCAGTGCACGAATGGCGAGTAATTGCCAGTTGATCCTGGTATCATTTGAGCTTTGCGACATTTGTTGCAGATAAAAGCCAGAATCAGCCTGAGCGGATCCCTGCAGATGGGCCGTGCTCTGGTCAGGTGCCTGGGTGCCACAGCCTGCAAAGATCAGGGCTGCCAGCAGAAGCGGCACGCTGCGCGTGGCTTTTTTTCGAAGAAACGTTAACGGTACCATACTGTATCCAGTGATTTTTTTTACGCAATGCTCAATATTAAATCGGCAATACGGACGAAACAATGAAACAACACGAAACGGCAGAGAATTCTCAAGGCCAGCTTTATATTGTACCTACTCCTATCGGGAATTTGTCTGATATTACCCAACGTGCGCTGACCGTATTGCAAGCTGTTGATTTAATTGCCGCTGAAGATACCCGGCATACCGGTTTATTGCTGCAACACTTTGCGATTAACGCTCGTCTCTTCGCCCTGCACGATCATAATGAGCAGCAAAAAGCAGAAACGCTGGTGGCGAAGCTCAAAGAGGGGCAGAACATTGCGCTCGTCTCTGACGCCGGTACGCCGCTGATTAACGATCCGGGCTACCATCTGGTGCGTACCTGCCGTGAAGCCGGGATCCGGGTGGTCCCACTGCCGGGGCCGTGTGCTGCGATTGCTGCGTTGAGCGCAGCGGGCCTGCCGTCCGATCGTTTCTGCTATGAAGGTTTCCTGCCCGCCAAATCCAAAGGCCGCCGTGACGTGTTAAAAGAGCTGGAAGCTGAACCGCGTACGCTGATTTTCTACGAATCCACGCATCGCCTGCTGGAAAGCCTGGAAGATATGGTGACCGTCTGGGGTGAGAGCCGCTACGTGGTGCTGGCGCGCGAGCTGACCAAAACCTGGGAAACCATTCACGGCGCGCCGGTCGGCGAACTGCTGGCGTGGGTAAAAGAGGACGAAAACCGTCGCAAGGGTGAGATGGTGCTGATTGTCGAAGGGCATAAAGCGGAGGAGGACGCACTGCCTTCCGATGCGCTGCGTACTCTGGCACTGCTACAGGCTGAATTGCCGCTTAAGAAAGCGGCGGCACTGGCGGCAGAAATCCACGGCGTGAAGAAGAATGCGCTCTATAAATATGCGCTGGAGCAGCAGGGGGAGTAAGTGATATGAGCCGCTACCAGCCTCCTTTCACGATCACACCATCGATACTCAATCAGGTTGTTGAGATTGGTGAGCTATTAGGGCACTGGGCGGCGCATTCAGGAAGAACCTCTCCGTTACTGCGTAAAGAGAACCGAATCCGCACCATCCAGGCTTCTCTGGCCATTGAACATAACTCTCTGACGACCGGACAAGTAACGGCAATCATGGAGGGTAAACGCGTGCTCGCACCTGAAAAAGATATTCAGGAAGTGCGTAACGCGATTCTGGCTTATGAGAAATTGCCTGAATGGAAGCCCTGGACGCTCAAAGACTTACTCAGTGCACACCGGTTATTAATGCTTGGTCTGGTTGATAACCCTGGCAAGCTCAGAATGGGGGACGTTGGCGTATATCGCGGGAATCAGTTGGTCCATATGGCTCCACCCGCTTCCCAAATTAACCGGCTTATTGCTGATCTGCTTGCTTGGTTAAAACAAACCGAACTCCATCCACTGATTACCAGCTCAGTCTTCCATTACGAATTTGAATTCATCCATCCATTTTCTGATGGGAATGGTCGTATGGGGCGGCTGTGGCAAACGTTGATTCTGAGTCAGTGGCGCTCTGAGCTTGCCTGGCTGCCAGTTGAGACACTGATTCATTTTCAGCAGGATCGCTATTATCAGATTTTGGGAGAGTGTGACCGGACGAGTGATTGCACCGCATTTATAGAGTTTATGCTTCAGAATATGGCTGAAGCGTTGCGGGAGGGCATAGGGGCACCGTCGGTTATGTCGGAAAAAATGTCGGAAGAGATGTCGGAAAAGGAAACGACTATTCTTGAGCTTCTTACCGTTCAACCGCAAATGTCCGCAGCGATGTTAGCATCCATGCTAGGTGTCACTTCCCGCACTGTGGAACGCTATCTCAGCGCCTTGCAAACAAAAGGGAAACTAAAGCGCCTGGGAGCCAGGAAAGGAGGAAGCTGGCAGGTCATGCCTTAACCTGCTCAGCCGATCGCGTTTTATTTTTCTGGCATCGCCTCAAACACCAGCGTTTCCAGCGGTTTGAGGGTAATCACCACCGCGTTTTTATACTCTGCCGGTATCGTGGCGTTACTGCCATAGACCGCTTTCAGGCTAAACGGCGTCGCATCTCCGGTCGGGATTTCGAAATCTTTCGTCAAATCCAGATAATAGCTTTGCGGCTTATCCGACGGGTTTCGTAATCCAAAAATGGCTTTGTCTTTATTCCACGACGCCCAGCCGTAGATCTCAAGCGCCGTTGGGTCTCCGCCAATCCAGTGGGTATCCACCAGCACACTGGCGTTATCCCGGGACCATTTGGCAGCCTGCGCCAGGGTATCCCACTTCGCCTTGTTGAGCATTGAAGGGGTGATATACAGCTCCTGCAACTGGGTGCCGGTGGCGAAGTAGCTCCAGACCTGGTCAGCAAAATCGCTGTCCGTTTGCACCTTCTCCAGACCGTAATACGCATTCTCCGCGCTGACGATCCCGTGATACATCAGGGAGTTCAGCGGGAATAGCGGACCTTTACGCACAATAGAGCGATACGTCTCCGCATCGCGATAGGTCATCCACTGCTGCACCGGTGTGCCGGGGCCGTACAGGTTGATGTCGTCTCCCTGACGCCAGATGGAATCGGCGTAGAACAGCCAGGATGGGCTGGCATTGGTACCGGTCGTCAGGTTAATAAACAGATTCGGATTGGCGCTGCGCATGTTATGCAGCAGTGCAATAGAGGCGTCAAAATCCGAGGCGAACGGGCTGCCCTTAATATGCGAATTGGCATTACCCATCCCGTCGAGCTTGAACGAGGTAATGTGCTCGTTTTTGATAAGCTTAACGATCTGCTCATTAAAATTTTTAAAATAATTCGGGCCTGACAGCGCCAGCTTCCCGTCTACCGTTTCGAAACCGTACTCTTTTGCATGCGAGACGCGCGTATCGCGCGGTTTGTTATATCCGCCCCATGGTGAGAGCCACAGGCCAACAAAGCTGTGCAGGCTGTCTGCTTTCTCCCGTACCTTGCCAAAACCTTTGCTGAAAGCCGGGCCGAACAGCCATCGCCCGGTAAGGTCATCCCAGCCATCGTCAAGCAGGAAAGCATCCAGCGCGACACCCCGCCCGGCAATAAACTCCTTGTTCCATTCGTCCATCCGCCCCAGCACATCCTGCTCGGAGTAAGGTGTAAAGAAGCCGATATCCATCCAGCTGTTGTAGTGTAAGTAAGGTTTATACGGACGCGGACGCACGGCATCGATAAACTGGTTTACGCTACGGCGCAGTTGGCTGGTCTCCGGGAAGGTACCGAAGTAGGTGGTGTAGCTGACCGGTGTTGCCGGCTGAATGGGGGTTTTCAGCTCCACATTGAGGTTAGTCGTCGCTTCATAGGCGTACGTGTTAACGATGGGTTTATCCGGCAGGATAAAGAACGAGTCTGCGATAATCGGCGAGCTGTTAATTGCCCCATCTACGTAAGGTGCCTGAGCCTGCTTTTTGGTCGGGAAGAAGGTGATTTTCGCCACATCCCGTGGCTGCCCGACGGCGGCGATGGTGTAGTCGATGCTGGCGTATTTGCCCTTCACCAGGTTCAACTTCACCGTCACGTTAAAGTCAGGATGGGTGAAGTCGACGACAATTCCACTGTCCTGTTTTTCGACATGTTTGACCTTAAAATCCGCCGTGTGAATTTTAGTCTCGTCCGGCAGCGTCAGAAAGAACAGCTCCTGCGGCGTCAGCGGATGATTAGCCCTGGTGTCCTTCACCACGACCGTCGAGTTCGCGTCATCAAATGACAGGGCAATGTTGTCGTTATTAAGGGTGTAATTCGCTGCTATCGCGCTATGGGAAACACACAGGGCAAGCATGGATAGGGTGAGGATTTTTTTCATCAGGGTAAGATCCTTTTTCATCAGGCTTCTGCCGGAAGCAGCAAGCGGTTTGCCGAGCCACACATGGTAATTTTGCTCCTGACCACCTCTTTCATGGCATCCATTCCGACCCGCATATAAAAACGCGGATCGTTACCCTGTGGGTTTTCAGCAAACCAGGCTTTCACTGCGTCAGAGAAGGCGATTTTCAGCTCGGTCGCCACATTGACTTTGCACACACCCAGCGCGATGGTGCGACGTACATCCTCATCCGGCACATCGCTCGCGCCATGCAGCACCAGCGGCACGGTGACCACTTCGCGGATCTCGGCCAGGCGCTGGATGTCAATTTTAGGGCGTTTGGTATACAGGCCATGTGCGGTGCCGATGGCGACGGCGAGGCTATCCACGCCGGTCAGTTCGACAAAGCGTTTCGCTTCCTGCGGGTCGGTGAGAAATGCACTCTCCGCGTCGACGCTCATGTCATCTTCCACGCCGCCCAGACGGCCCAGCTCAGCCTCGACGCTACAGTCGTTGAGGTGGCAGAAATCGACTACCGATTTCACCAGCTTTACGTTTTGTTCAAACGGATAGTGGCCGCCGTCGATCATCGCGCTACGCACTCCAGCGTTAACCTTGCGACGAATATCGTCGAGGGATTCGTGATGATCGAGATGCAGCGCCAGCGGCATGTCGTAAGTTAATGAATATGCGCTGCACAGGGCGTAGATCTCTTCCAGGGCAATGTGTTTGAACGTGCCCGGTGTGCCTGCGAGGATCACTGGCGATCGCATCTCGCTACACACTTCGAGGATCGCCTGGATCGTCTCTGCGTTGTGGATGTTAAACGCCGGTACGGCGTAGCCTTTTGCCTGTGCGTCCTGCAGAAGATATTTCGTTGAAATAATGCTCATGATGCGATCCTCTTAAGCCTGCCACGGGTGAATAACAACGCCCTGTACCACGCGGTTGACCGTGCCGCTGGCGGATGGCGTATCGGGTGTATTGCCCACGCTGAGGGACTGGGACAGCGCAAAGACCTGGGCGTACATCAGGAAGCAGAACGCCTGTTCCATATCAATAAACGGGCGTGAAGGCGGCAGCAGGATGTGCGGGCCCGCTTCAATCACCGGATTGTTTTCAGCGGCGATGGCGACAACGCGCAGGGCCTGGCGATCGCGACGCAATTCGGCCAGAAGATCCAGATCGTACTGACGCGTATATGGATGGCTGGAGATAAACACCACCACCAGCGTTTCGTTATCTACCAGCGACTTAGGCCCGTGACGGAACCCCGTTGGGGAATCGTAGAATGCCGCCAGCTTGCCCGCGGTCAGTTCCAGTACCTTCAGCGCCGATTCGCGCGCCGCCCCCTGCAGGCCACCGCTTCCCAGGTAGACGATCCGTTTCCAGGGCTCGTTACCAAATACGCCATGGCGGAAATCACCAAGTGAGGTGAGGATCGCCTGACAGCGATCGGCCACGTCGCGGAAGGTGTTGCTGTTGATCGTCTCTGGCGCGAATACGGCCAGGCAGCTTGCCATCATGGTGGTGATACTGCTGGTCATCGCGAAACCGCGATCGTGCGTTTCGGCAGGCATCAGCAGGGCACAGGCGTTATCACTGTCGATAGCGCTCTGATACAGGTTTCCCGCCTCGTTACAGGTGATCGACAGGTGGTAGCACTCCGGCACGAACTGATTGGCCAGCTCAACGGCGGCGACGCTCTCAGGGCTGTTACCGGAACGGGCAAATGAGATCAGCAGCAGCGGATGTGCAGGGCTGAAGTAATCCATCGGGTTTGTGACCAGATCGGTTGTCGGAACGGCGCAGATGTTTTTCCCGGTGTGGCTCGCAAGCCATGGCGCAATGATATCGCCTATAAACGCGGACGTGCCCGCGCCGGTCAGTACGATCCGCAGATCGTGCTTACGCAGCAGTGGCGTCAGGAAACTGTCAATCGAGGAGCGCAAATTATCGATGTTGTGGAGCGAGCGGATCCAGCTGGCAGGCTGCTGGCGGATCTCTTCTTCGGTCCAGGTGCCGGTTGTGGCGGTGGGAGTGATCTGTGGCATAACTCAGTCCTTAGTCGTGTGAATTCCACATCAGACGCTGGCAAATGTGTCGCTATCTTTCGTTTCGTTTCACTTTTTCACTTAAGCAGTTAAATAAAATCTATAGAAAAGAAATCGAAAGTTCAATGAAAGAAAAGAAATAAAACGAAAAGTGTGATCGCGAAAGGAAAGGATAATATTAAGGAAAGGAAAAGAAAGGCCTTACGGTTTGGCGCCGTAAAGCCAAAAGGAGACACAATAAAAGGGCTAAAGGGGGAGAGCCTGGCCCTGAATCCAGATCTGCTGAAGGTGTAAACCGTCATCCAGCGCAATAATATTGGCGCGTTTCCCTGGCGCTAAGGAGCCAAGCTGATGATCAATGCCCAGCAGGCGGGCAGGATGCAGCGAAGCCATATGAATAGCCTCTTCTGCTGTCACACCCGCATGTTCCACCATATGCCTGACGGCGGCATCCAGCGACAGCGTGCTTCCCGCCAGCCCGCCGGAGGCGGTTTTCACTACGCCGTGGTGCATTGTGACCTCTTCGCCACAGAGCATATACCGCCCGTCCGGCATACCTGCCGCCTGCATGGCATCGGTAATCAGCACCACGCGGTCCTTCGCACAGCAGCTGCATATACGCATGGCGCCCGGATGAACATGATGACCGTCGGCAATAAGCTCCAGCCACGCCCGTTTGTCCGTCAGCCCGGCACCGACCATACCCGGCGCTCTGTGATGCAGCCCCGTCATACCGTTAAAGCAGTGCACCAGTCCGTCTGCACCGGCGTCAAAGGCGGCGAGGGTTTGCTCGTACGTGGCGCCACTGTGGCCCAGCATCACACGGATACCCCGCTGCTTCAGGTGGCGAATGGCCTGTAGCGCGCCGGGCTTTTCCGGTGCCAGTGCCACCACCTTCAGCGTGTTTTGCGATACCGCAATCAACGCGTCCAGCTCGGCGATATCCAGTTCACGAAACAGTGCAGGCGGATGCGCCCCTTTGTTCTGCGGCGTAAAGTACGGGCCCTCCAGATAGCTGCCCAGAATCTGCGCGCCAGGGCCGCCTGACTGACAGCGTCGGGCGATCCGCGTGAGTGCGCCGTGAATCGCCTCCAGCGGCGCGGTGACGGTCGTGGGCAAAAATGCCCCGACGCCTTCACGTGCTTTATGAAGAGCCAAAACGTCCAGCGCATCGGGGGCGTCATCCATCACATCCACACCCATGCCACCATGAACGTGAATATCGATGTACGCCGGACAAAGCTGCCCGGCATCGCGAGCGTTAACCCCCGCAAGGACAGGTTCAATCGCCGTGATAACGCCGTTCTCGATACGAAGCTGGTGGTCATCCAGCCAGCCCTGTTCGGTCAGTACCCGCCGCGCGCGCAGTAGCTGACTCATATCCCTTCCTCAGCGGGCGCTTCCTCGCGACAGCGGCCAAGCTCATCTACCAGGCTCGTCAGACCGCGGTGACCACACTCCAGCGCCTGCCGACGAAACGCTTCGCTGCTCAGACCCTCACGTTCGAGCACCATCTCCAGCAGCAATTGCAGGTTGGTGCCGGTGATCACTTCGCTGCCCGGTCTTTTCATAGCGAGCGTAGAAGCAACGCGAAACGGCGTCCCGCCCAGCAGATCGGTAAGGAACACAATATCGTGCCGGGCATCGAGCTCGCTCACCGCCTGCTCAAGCTCCGCGGTCAGCCGCGCGGTGGTGGAGGTTTCCGGAAAATCGATGGCGATAAACTGCGGCTGCTCGCCGAGGATTTGCTTCATAGCCTGCTCAAGCCCGCTGGCAAATCCACCGTGACCCGTCAAAATAATGCCTAACATCGCAACCTCTTTGTTTTTACAGGAAGTGACAGAATTTACCGACAACTCCCAGCACCACGGTGATACCAATCAGCCGCAGCGGGCTCCAGCCACGACGCACTAACCAGAACATGGTCAGGGTGTAGACCAGCGGCAGAAACGCAGGCATTAGCTTATCGATAACGTCAGCCTGCAGTTTAACGACCGCATCCCCGGCTTTGATTTCGAGTGTGGTATTGAGACGAACATAGGTTGCCACCAGCGCACCGATTACCGTCATCCCGACGATGGAAGCCGCATGGCCGACCTTTTTAGTATTGGCTTTGATCAACGGAATGGCTGCGACGCCCATCCGGTAAGCGTAATGCGCCAGGCCAAAACGCAGGCCGAGATGCACCACGTTAAACAGCACGATAAACACCACCGCACCCAGAATCGAACCTTGCAGCGCCAGGCTGGCACCAATACCGCCGCAGATAGGCAACAGGGTCAGCCAGAACATGGCGTCACCAATGCCGCCAAGCGGGGCACCGACGGCAATTTTGGTGCTCTGAATACTGTTTACATCCTGTTTGGAGCGTTCCATCGCCAGAATAATGCCAATAACAAAGGTCACCAGGAACGGGTGGGTATTAAAGAACCCCATGTGACCTTTCATGGCGCGTGCCAGATCGCGCTTGTTGGTATGGATCTTTTTCAACGCAGGCAGTAACCCATAAAGCCAGCCGGAGGCCTGCATACGTTCATAGTTGAATGAGGCCTGCAGCAGCATAGAACGCCAGGCGACGCGGTTGATGTCCTTTTTGGTCAGTTCGGCACCGATGCTCTGGTCTTCGTAGACGTTTTCATTGACGCCGGTCAGCAGCGTCTCTTCGCTTTCAGACACGCCCGGTAATGTTGTGTGATTAGATGCCATCTTCGAATTCCTCTTTCTGGGCTGCAGGTGCTACCGGTTCAGGTGATTTGCGCATCAGGTCTATCAAAGCCATGACCAGCGCGGCAGCGGCAATCGCCAGAACCGGAAGCTTGAGCCAGGCCGCGGCGACAAAACCGATAATGAAGTAGGGGATGTAGACGTTTTTCATCATGATTTTGAGCAGCACGGCAAAGCCAATGGCAGGCATGATGCCGCCCGCGACGCCAAGGCCATCAATCAGGCGCTCCGGCAGCACATCAATGGCGGTTTTCGCGTGCTCCGCACCAAAGTAAATGGGCAGAAATGCGCACAAGAAATAGAAGAGGCCAAGTGCCAGCAGAGCCAGATAGTTAACCCGTTCAATGCCGTTGGTATCTGCATTAGCCGCCATGCGATCGCAGCGGGACATCACGCCGGACATTACCGAGAAGAGGAAGGTAATTCCCATCTGTACCGCGACGGCAAACGGCACGGCGACCCCGACGGCGACATCCGGTTTCACGCCTGTGGTGATGGCAAACGTGGTCCCGACGATGGTGCCGATAATGACGTTTGGCGGCTGTGCGCCCGCGAGCGGTGCCAGACCCATCCAGACCAGCTCTAACGTCCCGCCGGTTAAAATCCCGGTGTGCAGATCGCCAAGGATCAGGCCAACCAGCGGCCCGAGTACGACCGGACGGTGCATGTGTGTTAAGCCATTAAACATATCCAGACCCGCGATAAAGGCGAGAAGCCCCAGCGCGAAAGCCTGCAACAGACTGATTTCCATTGTGAATCCCTCAAAGCAGTTTAAAGAGATCCAAAGCAGTCTCTGTTGGAACGCCCTGAACGAAGCATTCCACCCCGGCCGCTTTCAGGCCGTTGAAGGCGGCGATATCGTCCGCGTCTACAGATACCGTTTTGGCAATTTGTTGTTTGCCACTGGCGTAGTGCATGTTTCCTACGTTGATACGGGTGATGGGCACGCCCCCCTCAACCAGCTTCAGAAAATCAGCGGGAGATTTACAGACCAGCAGAATTTTCTGGCGGTCAGCGGCGCGATGAATGTTGTCGATCACTTTTTGCAATGACCAGAAACGCACGGCGATCCCCTCCGCGAGCACCATTTCCATCAGGTTCTGTTGAACCGGATCCTCTGCCACCTCGTCATTCGCGACCAGTACCAGGTTCGCCCCCGCGAACCCCACCCATTGCACGCCCACCTGACCGTGGATCAGACGTTCATCAATTCGGCATAAGACAATGTTTGGCATAGCTTTTTCCTCTTTTTAATTATGCATGCTGAGTCGTTACGCCTTCGCAGGCGGCGTGGTACTGCTGAAGTATGTCCTGAATGTGGTTGATGATGAGTTCTCGCGGCGTTGACTTGAGAGCCCCCTCGCGAACTTTGCTGTACTGCAACGGCAAATACTGGCTAATCAGCGGCAACGGTAGCGGTTCGTCCGCCAGGTTACGCACCAAACGTTCAAAGGCATCGTCAATCTGGCTGTCCGGCCAGTAGTAGCGTACGCGGTCAGAGTAGCTGTAGCCACGCGCCAGGCGGCGTGCGTTGCTGTCGCCATGGTAGTGGCTTTGCCAGTATTCCGGCCGATCGAGCATCACGTTTTCCAGCACGTGACGCAGGCCCGAGCTGGCTTTCGCTGGCAGCAGCTCTTCTTCTATGGCAGCCAGCGCAAAGAGTGCCTCACGCAGAGCGAAGGTAAGGGCCGGGCCGACTTTTAAAATGGCGAAGTGATCCTTTACCAGCTGGCGAAGCGCCTGTGGCGTCTGGTAGTCGGTAGAGTGCGCTTCAAAAACCAGCGTATCGTAGTCTTCAACCATGGTGCTCAGGGCATGGGCTTTTTGCGGCTGGTAGTCACAGACGTGCGCATGGTCGAACTCCACGCCAGGCTGAACCACCAGGCCAATAATGCGTGGCCAGATGTCACCTAACCCTTCCTTTTCGAACGCATGACGATGCGCCTCAAGCGTCGCGCGAGCCGCGTCCGGCGTGGTGACTTCAAGCTCGGTAAGCGTTTCGTGTGCGCCACCCGGCACAGGGACTTCAGTGCCAATGACATAGACGAGATCGGATTCACCAGACTGTTCACGGCAGGTCTGTTCGGCGACTTTCGCCAGACGTACCGCGCGTTCGGCGACGATCGCGTCGGTCAAAGGAACCGGATCATCCTCGCAGGACATACTGCAGTCGAGGTGGATCTTTTTGAACCCGGCTGCGACATAGCTTTTGATAAGATGGTCAGCATTGGCCATCGCTTGCTGCGCGGGCAGGTGTTGCCAGCGGTTTGGCCCTAAGTGGTCGCCGCCGAGGATCAGCTGTGACGCGGGGAAGCCAAGAGAGTCCGCCAGTTTGCGGACGAACCCGTAAAAGTCGGCGGGCGTCATGCCGGTGTAACCGCCAAACTGATCGACCTGGTTTGAGGTGGCTTCAATCAGCAGCGGCGTTTGTTGCGAATGGGCGTAACGAATTGCAGCTTCAAGTACTAATGGATGTGCGGAACAGACGGCATAAATCCCGTTTGTATTCCCCCGTTTATGTTGTTCCACCATATCAGTCAGATGTTTCACTTTCCTCTCCATTTCGGATGGTGATGGCATTCATCTTTCGTTTTGTTTCATTTGATACTGCATTATGGTGGTATAAAAATAAAACGAAAGATAATAGTTTTCCGATCTGTTTCACAAAAGAAACGCAATGAAAGGTTTCAGCGTCGGGAAGGGGGGGGTAAGAACGGTAGATGGGGCTTGCATTCCCCTAAAAGAAAGGCCTTAATAGGCAAAACGAAATGAAACGAAAGTTTATTTATAAAGGATCGCGTATGAGCAGCACTGATTCCTCCGCGGAAAAGCGCATCACCGGCACCAGTGAAAGGCGAGAGCAGATCATTCAGCGGTTGCGGGCGCAGGGAAGCGTACAGGTTAACGATCTTTCCCATTTATACGGCGTGTCGACGGTAACGATCCGCAACGATCTGGCTTTTCTAGAGAAGCAAGGTATCGCCGTTCGTGCCTATGGCGGCGCGTTGATTTGCGAAGGCAATGTGCCGGGCGTTGAACCCTCCGTTGAAGATAAAAGCTCGCTGAATACTGCCGTGAAGCGCAGCATCGCGAAAGTTGCCGCAGAACTGGTAAAGCCAGGGCATCGCATCATTCTGGATTCGGGTACCACAACGTTTGAAATTGCCCGAATGCTGCGCCAGCACACGGATGTGATTGCCATGACCAATGGCATGAACGTCGCGAACGCTTTGCTGGAAGCGGAAGGAGTGGAACTGCTGATGACAGGCGGGCATCTGCGCCGTCAGTCGCAATCCTTCTATGGCGACCAGGCGGAGCAGTCATTGCAGAATTATCACTTCGATCTTTTGTTCCTGGGCGTTGACGCCATCGATCTTGATCGCGGTGTGAGCACGCACAACGAAGACGAGGCGCGCCTCAACCGCCGGATGTGCGAAGTGGCAGAGCGTATTATTGTCGTGACCGACTCCAGCAAATTTAACCGCTCGAGCCTGCATAAAATCATTGATACACAACGGATTGATATGATTATTGTCGACGAAGGCATTCCGGCGGAGAGCCTGGATGGGTTGCGTAAAAGCGGGATCGATGTGGTGTTGGTGAAAGGGTAGTTTCTCCCCTCACCCTAACCCTCTCCCCACAGGGGAGAGGGGACTGCTCGGTGCGGTTTTTACCCTCTCCACTGTGGAGAGGGCAGGGTGAGGGGCTATCACGTCACCGGTGCCGGGTTAAACACCGCCAGCTGATTGTGCAGCCCCCACTGGTCCGAGAAGGTTTTCTTCCTGCCGCTCGCCACATCCAGAATAAAGTGGAACAGCTTCCAGCCTACCTCTTCTATGCTCTCTTCCCCGGTGGCGATGGTGCCTGCGTTAATGTCCATTAAGTCATACCAGCGGTTAGCCAGCTCAGTGCGGGTCGCCATTTTAATAACAGGCACCGCCATCAGGCCGTACGGCGTACCGCGTCCGGTGGTAAAGACCTGCACCGTAATACCGGAAGCCACCTGCTGGGTGCCGCAAACAAAGTCACTGGCCGGGGTTGCCGCGTAGATCAGGCCGCGTTTCGTTGGACGCTGGCCCGGCGAGAGGACTTCTACAATGGCACTTTGACCGGATTTGGCGATAGAGCCGAGCGCTTTTTCCACCACGTTCGCCAGGCCCCCTTTTTTGTTCCCCGGGGACGGGTTGGCGCTGCGGTCGGTTTTTCCCATATCGAGGTAATTATCGTACCAGGCCATCTCTTCGAGCAGGCGTTTGCCCACCTCTTCGTTGATGGCGCGTGGCGTGAGCAGATGAATGGCATCTCGCACTTCTGTCACTTCAGAGAACATCACCGTGGCCCCGCAGCGAACAAACAGGTCGGAGGCATAACCCACCGCCGGGTTGGCGGTCACGCCGGAAAACGCATCGCTGCCGCCACATTGTGTACCAATCACCAGCTCGGAAGCCGGGCAGGTCTCACGTTGACGCGTATTGAGTTTAGCCAGATGACGCTCTGCAACCTCAAGGATATCGTCAACCATCGAACGGAAACCAACGTGGCGTTCGTCCTGCAGACGTACAATGCTGGCCTCGTCGGCCGGAATGGCTTTTACATCCTCGGTGCCCTGCAGCAGGCGCTCAGGCTGTAGTTTTTCACAACCCAGGCCTATCACCATCACTTCGCCACCAAAGTTCGGGTTCAGAGCGATATTGTGGATAGTTCGGATTGGCACCACGGCCGCAGGGGCATTGATCGCCACGCCGCAGCCGTAAAGGTGATTCAGCCCCACCACGCCATCAACGTTCGGGTACTTTGGCAGCAGATCGCGCTCAATGAGTTTCACCACGTAATCCACCACGCCTGCCACACAGTGAACGCTGGTGGTAATGCCGAGCAGATTCTTGGTTCCAACGCTGCCGTCTGCGTTGCGATAGCCTTCAAAGGTGTACCCTTCCAGCGGTGGCAGCGGCTCCGGGACGCGGGTCGCCAGCGGCAGGGTGTTCAACGGTGGGGCTTCTGGCAGCTCAACCAGAGACTCATCAATCCAGCTGCCTTGCGGAATGGCACGGACGGCATAGCCAATGACTTCACCATAACGCACGATTTCACCCTGGGCCGGGATATCCACCAGCGCCACTTTATGCCCCTGCGGAATATGTTCAATCAGCTCCAGACCATCCGGGAAGCGGGTTCCGGCTTTTAAGCCATTGTCGTTCACAATAATTGCCACATTATCCGTGTCGTGAACTTTTATATAGAACGCCGTCGGCAACGCTTGTCGAATTTCAATGTCGGCCATTGTTCAATATTCTCCAGCAAAGAATCTGATAATAAATACAGCCAATTTTCTTATGGCAAAAATAAAAACGCAGCTTGCGAAAATAGAGCATGTCAGGAGACAGAGCGTGAGAATGTGATCGCGATCGCTCCCGAACCAGTAATGGCTGATTCTGTGCATCAGCGCCCAGTGGTTTGTGCATATGCTCAAAATATTATTGAAAAAGAGCGTAACACTTGAGCATTAAAACAATGTGCTGCCGGGAAGTGGCCATTATACTGAATGACGATTTTATCACGCGGAAATAGAGAATAAATATAACGCTGGTAATAAATATACTGACCAGGGCTGCGGAATTAAAAAGGTAAATACGATGAATAACGCTATCTTCCCAAATAAATTTAAAGCGGCGCTTGCGGCGCACCAGATTCAAATTGGATGCTGGTCCGCACTGGCAAACCCAATCAGTACCGAAGTGCTGGGTCTGGCGGGGTTCGACTGGCTGGTGCTTGATGGCGAGCATGCGCCGAACGATATCAGCACCTTTATTCCGCAGCTGATGGCGCTCAAAGGCAGCCAGAGCGCGCCGGTGGTCCGCGTCCCCACGAACGAGCCGGTGATCATCAAGCGCCTGCTGGATATCGGCTTCTATAACTTCCTGATCCCGTTTGTTGAAACGCAGGAGGAGGCGGCACAGGCCGTGGCGTCAACACGCTATCCGCCAGAAGGGATCCGCGGCGTCTCCGTTTCGCATCGCGCCAACATGTTTGGCACCGTACCGGACTACTTTGCGCAGTCCAACAGCAACATCACCATTCTGGTACAGATTGAGAGTCAGCAGGGTGTCGATAACGTGGATGCCATCGCCGCCACCGAGGGCGTGGACGGCATTTTCGTCGGCCCAAGCGATCTGGCGGCCGCGTTTGGGCACCTGGGCAATGCGGGTCACCCGGATGTGCAGCGCGCCATTCAGCACATCTTTGCCCGCGCCAAAGCGCACGGCAAACCGTGTGGCATTCTGGCGCCGGTTGAAGCAGACGCACGCCGCTATCTGGAGTGGGGCGCGACCTTCGTTGCCGTCGGCAGCGACCTCGGCGTATTCCGTTCTGCGACGCAGAAATTAGCGGACGCTTTTAAAAAATAACCATCTTGAGGAAAACAGATTATGACGCTGAAAGTGGGTTTTATTGGCCTCGGCATTATGGGCAAACCAATGAGTAAAAACCTCATCAAAGCAGGATACTCCCTGGTGGTTTCAGACCATAATTCGCAGGCCGTGGCCGAAGTGATGGCGGCTGGCGCAGAAACCGCCACCACAGCCAAAGCCATTGCAGAGCAGTGCGATGTCATTATCACCATGCTGCCAAACTCTCCACATGTTAAAGAGGTCGCGCTGGGTGAGAACGGCATTATCGACGGCGCGAAGCCGGGCCTGGTGTTGATCGACATGAGCTCCATCGCACCGCTGGCCAGCCGGGAAATCAGCGAGGCGCTGAAAGCGAAAGGCGTCGAGATGCTCGATGCCCCGGTGAGCGGCGGTGAACCGAAAGCCATCGACGGCACGTTGTCGGTCATGGTCGGCGGCGATAAGGCGATTTTCGACAAATACTACGATCTGATGAAAGCGATGGCCGGTTCCGTGGTGCACACCGGGGAGATTGGCGCGGGTAACGTAACCAAGCTGGCAAACCAGGTGATTGTGGCGCTGAATATTGCCGCCATGTCGGAGGCGCTCACTCTGGCCACCAAAGCGGGCGTCAACCCGGATCTGGTTTACCAGGCGATCCGCGGTGGGCTGGCGGGTAGCACGGTGCTGGACGCTAAAGCGCCGATGGTGATGGATCGTAACTTCAAACCCGGTTTCCGTATCGACCTGCACATTAAAGATCTGGCTAACGCGCTGGACACTTCACACGGCGTAGGGGCCCAACTGCCGCTGACCGCCGCCGTCATGGAGATGATGCAGGCGCTACGTGCCGATGGCCTGGGCACCGCTGACCACAGTGCCATTGCGTGCTACTACGAAAAACTGGCGAAGGTGGAAGTCTCCCGTTAATTTCTGCTTCCCTACAACCAAGGGTGACAGCGGCGTGCAAACCCACTATACTGCGCGCCGAAGCTGACCAGACAGTCGCCGCTTCGTCGTCGTCCACCTTCGGGTGGAGACGGGCGGAGGGGAGGAAAGTCCGGGCTCCATAGGGCAGGGTGCCAGGTAACGCCTGGGGGGGAAACCCACGACCAGTGCAACAGAGAGCAAACCGCCGATGGCCCACGCAAGTGGGATCAGGTAAGGGTGAAAGGGTGCGGTAAGAGCGCACCGCGCGGCTGGTAACAGTCCGTGGCACGGTAAACTCCACCCGGAGCAAGGCCAAATAGGGGTTCACATGGTACGGCCCGTACTGAACCCGGGTAGGCTGCTTGAGCCAGTGAGCGATTGCTGGCCTAGATGAATGACTGTCCACGACAGAACCCGGCTTATCGGTCAGCTTCAACTTCTTAGAAAACCCCGCTTCGGCGGGGTTTTTGCTATCTGCGCTAAAAGAGATGAATGACTGTCCACTCCGCTTTCTATGAAAGAACGCGGCTTATCGGTCAGCTTCAACTTCTTAGAGAACCCCGCTTCGGCGGGGTTTTTGCTTAATGGGGCATGTACGCAGGTTAAGCGCAGCGCCACCCGGCCCCTCCCCAAACGACACCAATTCTCATATTTGCGACATTAAGCACATTTCACTGTTTTCTCCATTCATTGCCGCTCTGCTGTCTAATCCCGATCGTTATCACAAAATTTACCGCTAAAAAATCCTGAATTCTGAGTATGATTAATTTGTTATGAATGTTAACTTGATGATCCCGAATGTTTTCTTATTTGATATGCATATTTTGAAATTAAAAACATTCACCCTAAGAATGTGTGACGTATTCCACTCTTTCCCGAATCTCTGTCAAATTACGCCCGTAAATTTCAAAAAACTGAAAGAATGTTTCACATGAATAATGGTTATTTATTGTTCTTTAATTGCCTGAAAGATAGTCTTTATTGATTTTTTAAACGCAGCAAAATTTATCCGGGTTATCGCCATAAAATAAATTTATTACCACCATTTTTGTTGATCAATATCAGCGTAATAGCGTATTTGGTTGGTTGTATTTTATTGATTTAAAAGGTTTTTGATGGGGTTGTGTAGTTCCTGGTAAGGGTGCGAAAAGGCAAATTGTGAGTAACAGCACATACCCCCTGAAACAATATTGAGTAGAATCCACCCCGTCATAGGGAAATAAGCGCAGAATATTATGAACACTATTATTCTACCGAAAACACAGCACCTCGTGGTATTTCAGGAAGTCATTAAAAGTGGCTCCATAGGTTCTGCAGCAAGACAACTGGGTCTGACGCAACCCGCCGTCAGCAAAATTATCAGTGACATCGAATCTTACTTCGGTGTGGAAGTGATGGTGCGTAAAAACACGGGCGTAAAACTGACGGCGGCGGGCCAGGTTCTGCTCTCGTACTCAGAGTCGATCACCCGTGAGATGAAAAACATGGTGAGCGAGATTAACAGCCTCAGTTTCAGCACCGTCATGGACGTCTCGTTTGGTTATCCCTCGCTGATTGGCTTCACGTTCCTCTCTGAAATGATCAAAAAATTCAAGGAAGTATTCCCGAAAGCGCGGGTCTCCATGTATGAAGCGCAGCTCTCTTCTTTCCTTCCGGCCATTCGTGACGGGCGGTTGGACTTTGCCATCGGCACGCTGAGTGATGAAATGCTGCTGCAGGATCTGCATGTCGAGCCGCTGTTCGAGTCTGAATTTGTGCTGGTGGCCAGCAAATCACGAACGTGCACCGCCCCGACGACACTGGCATCGCTCACCCATGAGCAGTGGGTGATGCCGCAAACCGACATGGGCTACTACAAAGAACTTCTGACCACCCTGCAAGACAACCACATCAGTATTGAAAACATCGTCCAGACCGATTCCGTCGTCACCATTTATAACCTTGTCCTCAATGCCGACTACCTGACGGTGATCCCCCGCGACATGATTGCGCCGTTCGGTTCAGACCAGTTTATTGTGCTACCAGTGGAAGATGAATTACCGGTAGCACGCTATGCCGCCGTGTGGTCAAAAAATTACAGAATTAAAAAATCAGCGTCAGTGTTAGTTGAGCTGGCGAAACAATATGCGTCACTGACCAGTGAACGACGACGATGAATAATTAATTTCCAAATAAGTACTGCCTATTTTTTGAAAAACACCCCAGAGCTTATTTTAGCTGTGCTCTGATACCCTGACTTTGCCCGAAAAGAATGAATTATTATAACGAGGATATTATGCATATTACCTACGATCTCCCGGTAACCATTGAAGATATTCAGGATGCCAGAAAACGACTGACAGGAAAGATATATAAAACCGGCATGCCGCGCTCGAATTATCTCAGCGAACGCTGTAAGGGTGAAATCTTTCTGAAGTTTGAAAATATGCAGCGTACCGGCTCCTTCAAAATTCGCGGCGCGTTTAATAAATTAAGCTCGCTGACCGATGCTGAAAGACGTAAAGGGGTTGTGGCCTGCTCTGCGGGAAACCATGCGCAGGGCGTCTCCCTTTCCTGTGCCATGCTCGGCATCGACGGCAAAGTGGTGATGCCGATGGGCGCGCCAAAATCCAAAGTTGCCGCCACGCGTGACTACTCGGCGGAAGTGGTGCTGCACGGCGAGAACTTCAACGACACGATCGCCAAAGTGAGCGAAATCGTTGAGATGGAGGGGCGTATTTTTATCCCGCCTTACGATGACCCGAAAGTGATCGCCGGCCAGGGCACGATCGGCCTCGAAATTCTCGAAGATTTATACGATGTGGATAACGTCATTGTGCCGATCGGCGGTGGCGGGTTAATTGCTGGCATCGCAACGGCAATAAAATCGATTAACCCGACCATTAATATTATCGGCGTGCAGTCTGAAAATGTTCACGGTATGGCGGCGTCGTATCAGGCAGGTGAAATTATTAACCATCGGGTTACCGGCACATTAGCAGACGGCTGCGACGTTTCTCGTCCGGGTAAATTAACCTTCGAAATTGTTCGTGAATTAGTCGACGACATTGTGCTGGTCAGCGAAGACGATATTCGTAACAGCATGATTGCGTTAATTCAGCGAAACAAAGTGGTGACCGAAGGGGCGGGGGCGCTGGCCTGCGCGGCGTTATTGAGCGGCAAGCTCGACCATTATATTCAGGGGCGCAAAACCGTCTGCATTATTTCCGGCGGCAATATCGATCTCTCTCGTGTTTCCCAAATTACCGGCTTCGTTGACGCATAAGGATGACCTATGAGCAACACTGAAAGCATTATCGTTGGCCAGACAAAAACGTCCTCCTGGCGTAAGTCAGACACCACCTGGACGCTGGGATTGTTTGGTACCGCCATTGGCGCAGGCGTGCTGTTCTTCCCTATACGTGCAGGTTTCGGTGGCTTGATCCCTATCCTGCTGATGCTGCTTCTCGCGTTCCCGATTGCGTTCTACTGCCACCGCGCGCTGGCGCGTCTGTGCCTGTCCGGTAGCAACGTTTCCGGCAATATTACCGAAACGGTGGAGGAGCATTTTGGTAAAACAGGCGGAGTGGTCATCACGTTCCTCTACTTCTTCGCCATTTGCCCGCTGCTGTGGATTTACGGCGTCACCATTACCAACACCTTTATGACCTTCTGGGAAAACCAGCTCCAGATGCCGGCGCTAAACCGCGGCGTAGTGGCGCTGTTCCTGCTGCTGCTGATGGCCTTTGTGATCTGGTTCGGTAAAGACCTGATGGTGAAGGTCATGAGCTATCTGGTGTTCCCGTTTATCGCCAGTCTGGTGCTGATTTCCCTGTCGCTGATCCCTTACTGGAACTCGGCGGTGATCGACCAGGTTAACCTGAGCGATATCGCCTTCACCGGCCATGACGGCATACTGGTGACGGTGTGGCTGGGGATCTCCATCATGGTCTTCTCCTTTAACTTCTCGCCGATTGTCTCCTCGTTTGTGGTCTCCAAGCGCGAAGAGTACGAACCGGAGTTCGGTAAAGACTTCACCGAGCAGAAATGTTCCAGAATCATCGGCCGCGCCAGCCTGCTGATGGTCGCCGTGGTGATGTTCTTCGCCTTTAGCTGCCTGTTTACGCTCTCTCCGCAGAACATGGCTGATGCCAAAGCGCAGAACATTCCGGTGCTCTCTTATCTGGCGAACCATTTTGCGTCGATGTCAGGCACCAAATCGACGTTTGCGACGGTGCTGGAATACGGCGCCTCTATCATCGCGCTGGTCGCAATCTTCAAATCTTTCTTCGGCCACTATCTGGGCACGCTGGAAGGGCTGAACGGCCTGATCCTGAAGTTCGGGTACAAGGGCGATAAGAAGAAGGTCTCGGTGGGCAAACTGAACACCATCAGCATGGTCTTCATCATGGGCTCCACCTGGGTTGTCGCGTATGCCAACCCGAACATTCTGGACCTTATTGAGGCCATGGGAGCACCCATCATCGCTTCTCTGCTGTGTCTGTTGCCGATGTATGCCATCCGCAAAGCCCCGGCAATGGCGAAGTATAAGGGCAGACCTGAGAACATCTTCGTCACCGTTGTCGGCCTGCTGACCATCCTGAATATCGTTTACAAACTGTTCTAAATCAATGCTCAGGAAGAGCGGAGTCACACCATGATTGAGTTTCCGGTTGTACTGGTTATTAACTGCGGTTCGTCCTCTGTTAAGTTTTCAGTGCTCGATGCCAGCAGCTGCGATGCCCTGATGACGGGCATTGCCGACGGTATCAACACTGAAAAAGCCTTTATTTCCGTGAACGGGGGTGAGCCAGCCACACTGGCTCACCATGACTACGAAGGGGCGCTGGCTGCCATCGCCCTGGAGCTGGAGAAGCGTGACCTGATGAGCAGCGTGGCCTTAATTGGCCACCGCATAGCCCACGGCGGTGAACGCTTCAGCGAGTCGACCCTTATCACGGAGCAGGTTATCAACGAGATCCGCCAGGTTTCTTCTCTGGCACCACTGCACAACTACGCCAACTTAAGCGGTGTAGAAGCGGCGGAACGCCTGTTCCCTAACGTTCAGCAGGTGGCGGTGTTTGACACCAGTTTCCATCAGACGCTGCCGCCGCAGGCGTATCTTTACGGGTTGCCGTACCGCTATTTTGAGGAGCTGGGCGTGCGGCGCTACGGTTTTCACGGCACTTCCCACCGCTACGTTGCCGGGCAGGCGCATGCGCTTCTCGGACTTTCACCGGACGACAGCGGGTTAGTGATTGCCCACCTGGGTAATGGCGCGTCGATTTGCGCGGTTCGTAATGTCAAAAGCGTCGATACCTCGATGGGGATGACGCCGCTGGAAGGGCTGATGATGGGCACGCGCTGTGGCGACGTGGATTTTGGCGCGATGGCGTGGATTGCCCAGCAAACCGGCCAGTCGTTCGAGGATCTGGAGCGTGTGGTTAACAAAGAATCTGGCTTGCTGGGGATCTCCGGGATTTCCGCCGATCTCAGGACGCTGGAAAAAGCCTGGCGCGAGGGAAATCCGCGGGCGCAGCTGGCGATAAACACTTTTGTGCACCGCATTGCACGGCATATCGCCGGGCACGCGGCGTCGCTGCATCGCCTGGACGGGGTGGTGTTTACCGGAGGGATTGGCGAGAACTCTACGCTCATCCGCAGGCTGGTAGCAGAACACCTCAAGGTCTTTGGCATCATCCTCGACGAGACCCGCAACGCCCTGCCTGGCAGCGCGGGTGAACGCATCATCAGCGCCGATACGTCCCGCGTGGCGTGTGCGGTGATCCCTACCAATGAAGAAAAAATGATCGCGCTGGACGCCCTCCGTCTTGGGAAGGTTACCCCGGCTGCGGCTTACGCCTGACAGAGCGAGAATCTCATGAAAGTAACGATTGATACGCGCGTTGCGCCTTACAGCGACGCATGGGCCGGGTTTCGCGGTGAAGAATGGAAAGACGCCGTTAACGTGCGCGATTTTATTCAGCATAACTACACCCCTTATGAAGGCGACGAAACTTTCCTCGCGCAGGCGACGCCAGCAACGACGGCGCTGTGGCAAAAGGTGATGGTGGGGATTCGCCAGGAAAATGCCACCCACGCCCCGGTGGATTTCGATACCAACATCGCCACCACCATTACCGCTCACGGACCGGGCTATATCGACCGTGAGCTGGAGACCATCGTCGGCCTGCAAACCGATAAGCCGCTCAAGCGCGCCCTGCATCCGTATGGTGGGATCAACATGATCCGCAGTTCGTTCGAAGCCTACGGCCGCGAGATGGATCCGCAGTTCGAATACCTGTTTACCGACCTGCGTAAAACCCATAACCAGGGCGTGTTTGACGTCTACTCGCCGGAGATGATGCGTTGCCGTAAATCGGGTGTACTGACCGGGCTGCCGGACGGCTACGGACGCGGGCGCATCATCGGCGACTACCGCCGCGTGGCGCTGTACGGCATCAGCTATCTGGTGCGTGAGCGTGAACTGCAGTTCGCGGATCTGCAGCCGAGACTGGAACGCGGCGAGGATCTGGAGGCGACGATCCGCCTGCGCGAAGAGCTGGCGGAGCATAAGCGTGCGCTGCTGCAGATCCAGCAGATGGCGGCGAACTACGGCTTTGATATCTCGCGTCCGGCGATGAACGCGCAGGAAGCGGTGCAGTGGCTGTACTTTGCCTACCTGGCCGCGGTGAAATCCCAGAACGGTGGGGCGATGTCGCTGGGGCGCACCGCGTCATTCCTCGATATCTACATTGAGCGCGACATGCAGGCCGGGCGGCTGAATGAAGTTCAGGCACAGGAGCTGATCGACCACTTCATCATGAAGATCCGCATGGTGCGCTTCCTGCGTACGCCGGAGTTCGACACGCTCTTCTCTGGCGATCCGATCTGGGCGACAGAGGTGATTGGCGGGATGGGGCTGGACGGCCGCACGCTAGTGACCAAAAACAGCTTCCGCTACCTGCACACGCTGCACACCATGGGGCCTGCGCCAGAGCCAAACCTGACGATCCTGTGGTCTGAACAACTGCCGATCGCGTTCAAGAAATACGCCGCGCAGGTCTCGATTGTCACCTCGTCGCTGCAGTATGAGAACGACGATCTGATGCGTGCCGACTTCAACAGCGACGACTACGCTATTGCCTGCTGCGTCAGCCCGATGGTGATCGGCAAGCAGATGCAGTTCTTTGGTGCCCGCGCCAACCTGGCGAAAACGTTGCTGTATGCGATCAACGGCGGGGTGGATGAGAAGCTGAAGATCCAGGTCGGGCCGAAAACCGCGCCGCTGCTGGACGAGGTGCTGGACTACGACACCGTGATGGCGAGCCTGGATCACTTTATGGACTGGCTGGCGGTACAGTACATCAGCGCGCTGAATCTCATTCACTACATGCATGATAAGTACAGCTACGAAGCCTCGCTGATGGCGCTGCACGATCGGGACGTCTACCGCACCATGGCCTGCGGTATCGCCGGACTGTCGGTGGCCGCCGATTCCCTGTCGGCCATTAAATATGCGACGGTGAAACCGGTGCGCGACCATACCGGTCTGGCGGTCGATTTTGTCATTGAAGGGGATTATCCGCAGTACGGTAACAACGACGATCGCGTGGACAGCATCGCCTGTGACCTGGTGGAGCGCTTTATGAAGAAAATTCAGGCGTTACCAACCTATCGTAACGCGGTGCCGACCCAGTCGATCCTGACCATCACCTCGAACGTGGTGTACGGCCAGAAGACCGGCAACACGCCAGACGGACGCCGGGGCGGCACGCCGTTTGCGCCGGGTGCCAACCCAATGCACGGACGTGACAGAAAAGGGGCAGTGGCGTCGTTAACCTCGGTTGCCAAGTTGCCGTTCACCTACGCCAAGGATGGGATCTCTTACACCTTCTCCATCGTGCCGCAGGCGCTGGGCAAGGATGAGCTGGTACGCAAAACCAACCTTGTGGGGCTGCTGGACGGGTATTTCCACCACGAAACAGCCATCGAGGGCGGGCAGCATCTGAACGTCAACGTCATGAACCGGGAAATGCTGCTGGACGCCATTGCGCACCCGGAAAATTACCCGAACCTGACGATCCGCGTTTCGGGGTATGCGGTGCGGTTTAATGCCCTGACGCGTGAGCAGCAGCAGGATGTGATTTCAAGGACGTTTACGCAGGTAATGTAATCCAGGCTAAGGCGGGCCTCCCCTTTGGGGAGGCTTTTAATTTCGTGAATGCCATCACGTTTAGAAAATATCCACCTTATTGAGTATTTCAAAAGCAAATCTTCCTCCAGTATTAGAAAAGCCCTATTTATTTTGTGACTTTTTTCTCCCTCTCTCCGGCTATGATTTTCTCTCACTAACAACAAGCACCTGCACTCTCTGACTCGCCATCGCTGGCGAACGGAAACCTATAAAAATTAATCAGTTACCCTACAAAAAAGCGAGTGCCTTATGGATACGGCTACAAACAGCAGTGTGATTGTGAATGATTCCCCCGCGGCAAGGCGGGCGAGAATGCGTGAGAGCGAATGGCGCGAGGCGATCAAGTTCGACAGTACCGATACGGGCTGGGTCATCATGAGTATCGGGATGGCCATCGGCGCGGGGATTGTTTTTCTCCCGGTGCAGGTCGGATTAATGGGGCTGTGGGTCTTTTTGCTCTCGTCCGTGATTGGATATCCGGCGATGTATTTATTCCAGCGCCTGTTTATTAATACGCTGGCGGAATCACCGGAATGCAAAGATTATCCGAGCGTCATTAGCGGATATCTCGGGAAAAACTGGGGCATCTTATTAGGCGCACTCTATTTTGTGATGCTGGTCATCTGGATGTTTGTCTATTCCACCGCCATTACCAACGACAGCGCCTCTTATTTGCAGACCTTTGGCGTTACCGACGGGCTACTCTCAGAAAACCCGTTCTACGGGTTAGTGCTGATCTGTATTCTGGTGGCCATCTCTTCCCGCGGTGAAAAGCTGCTGTTTAAAGTCTCCAGCCTGATGGTGTTGACCAAGCTATTTGTGGTTGCCGCGCTGGGCTTGTCGATGATTGGCCTCTGGCATTTAGCCAACGTAGGCATGCTGCCGCCGATGGGGCTGCTGATTAAAAATGCCATCATTACGCTTCCCTTTACCTTAACCTCAATTCTGTTTATTCAGACCTTAAGCCCGATGGTGATCTCCTACCGTTCACGGGAAAAGTCCGTTGAGGTGGCGCGTCATAAAGCGCTGCGGGCCATGAATATCGCCTTTGGCGTGCTGTTTGTGACGGTATTCTTCTACGCCGTCTCCTTCACACTGGCGATGGGGCACGATGAAGCGGTAAAAGCCTATGAGCAGAACATCTCTGCCCTGGCGATTGCGGCGCAGTTTATCAGCGGAGAGGGTGCGGGCTGGGTCAAAATCGTCAGCGTGATCCTCAATATCTTTGCTGTTATGACGGCCTTCTTCGGCGTCTATCTTGGCTTTCGCGAGGCCACGCAGGGCATCGTGATGAACATTCTGCGTCGCAAAATGCCGGCAGAGAAAATCAATGAAAACACCGTCCAGCGTGGGATTATGCTGTTCGCCATCCTGCTGGCCTGGAGCGCGATTGTATTAAACGCGCCGGTGCTGAGCTTCACGTCTATTTGCAGCCCCATCTTCGGCATGGTGGGCTGTCTGATCCCTGCATGGCTGGTCTACAAGGTACCCGCCCTGCATAAATATAAAGGCGTATCACTGGTGATTATCATCATTACCGGGCTGCTGCTTTGTGTTTCTCCTTTCCTCGCATTCTCCTGAGGAGCAATTAAGGTCGTAACGATGTCTGAGCAAACTAACCCTTTATGGAATCATTTTATTCGCGCGGTGCAGGAAGAGGTTAAACCTGCGTTGGGGTGCACTGAACCCATCTCTCTGGCGCTGGCCTGTGCGATAGCCGCTGAGCACCTGCCCGGTGAGGTAACGCGCATTGAAGCATGGGTATCGCCCAATCTGATGAAAAACGGGCTTGGCGTAACGGTACCCGGCACCGGCATGGTCGGGCTACCCATTGCGGCGGCGCTGGGAGCGACGGGCGGGAATGCCCGCGCCGGGCTGGAGGTGCTAAAAGAGGCGTCAGCCGATGCGCTGGAACGCGCCAAAGCCCTGCTCAATGCGGGTCAGGTCCAGGTGAAACTGCAGGTGCCGTGCGAGGAAATCCTCTATTCGCGCGCCTGTGTTTATGCCGGAGAGGCCTCGGCCATGGTGACCATCGCAGGCGGGCATACTCGCGTGGTGGAGGTGGTCTGTGAGGGCGAAACACGCTTCATCCGTGATGAACAGCCGGGAGAGGCGGGTGACGATCCGCTGGAGGTGTTCTCTCACACCACGCTGTCGGCGATCCTCACGTTCGTGGAGCAGGTTCCGTGTGAGGCGATCCGCTTTATTCTGCAGGCGGGGCAGCTTAACGATGCCCTTTCTCGTGAAGGGCTGAGCGGAAAATGGGGGCTGCATATTGGCGCGACGCTGAATAAGCAGCGTACGCGCGGATGGATGGCGAAGGATGTTGGCTCGGACATTGTTATCCGCACCAGCGCGGCCTCTGACGCCCGAATGGGCGGTGCTACGCTTCCGGCAATGAGCAATTCAGGATCCGGCAATCAGGGGATCACCGCCACCATGCCGGTAGTGGTTGTGGCGGAGCACGTTCAGGCTGATGAGGAACGGCTGGCCAGAGCGCTGATGCTGTCCCATCTTTCGGCGATCTATATCCACGCCCAGCTTCCCCGCCTGTCGGCGCTGTGCGCTGCGACAACGGCAGCGATGGGGGCGGCAGCCGGCATGGCCTGGCTGATGGGGGGAAACTATCAAACGATCGCGATGGCCATCAGCAGCATGATCGGTGACGTCAGCGGGATGATTTGCGACGGTGCATCCAACAGCTGCGCGATGAAAGTCTCAACCAGCGTCAGCAGTGCCTGGAAAGCGGTGATGATGGCGCTGGATGAGTCTGCCGTGACGGGAAATGAAGGGATTGTGGCGCACGATGTGGAACAGTCTATCTCGAACCTGTGCGCGTTAGCGTGCCGCTCAATGCAGGCAACGGACCGGCAGATTATTGAGATTATGGCGAGTAAGGTGTAGCGAGTTCAGGGGCTCGATCGGTTCCCTCTCCCTGTGGGAGAGGGTTAGGGTGAGGGCATTCTCTACACCGGCAAATCAATCAGCAGCGCACGCAGCGGCGTATCGGCCACCAGCGTAATATTCGCTTCATCACGAATAAATGCCCCGTCGCCGCAGGTGAGCGCCTCTTTCTCTTCCGTGTGCGTTACCGCATGCACCGTACCGTGAATCGATTGCAGGTAGGCGCGCGGGCCATGAAGCTGAAAGCTCGCCTGTTCACCTTTCTTCAGTTCGATATGGTGCAGCCACACCTGCTGACGCAGTTGCAGGCTGCCTTTGCTCCCGTCCGGAGAAGCGATAAGCTGTTGCTTTTCGCTCTGCAGATCGATTTTTTGCACCAGCGGATTTTCCCGCTCAGGGCAGGCATCCAGCCACAGCTGCATGCGGGTCAGCGTTTTGTCTTTGCTGAGGTTATGCTCGCTATAGCTAATGCCAGGCTGCGTGGAAATTAACAGCGCTTCGCCAGCCTTTGCCTGGACATGATTGCCCTCGCTATCGCGGTATTCTGCCTCGCCTTCCAGGATCAGGTTCAGGATATCGACTTTCGGATACGTACGCGGCTGGAAGGAGGCGCCCGGGGCGAGTACTTCCTGATTTAACACGCGCAGTGAAGCGTAACCGAGGAGTTTAGGGTCAAAGTAGTGTCCAAAGGAAAAGGTGTAGCGGGCCTTCAGCCAACCGAAATCGGCTTGTCCGCACTGTTTAGCTGTTCTTGTCGTAATCATAAACTTGACCTCTCTTTACACTAAAACAATGGTAAAGGTATGGACGCTTCATTGTTAGCCAGATATTCTGCCCGGTATGTTCAAATTTCCTGAATGAGAACGAGATGGCTAAAGAGAGAGCATTGACGCTTGAGGCGCTTCGCGTCATGGACGCGATTGACAGGCGTGGCAGCTTTGCCGCCGCGGCAGATGAACTGGGGCGCGTTCCGTCTGCGCTCAGCTATACCATGCAAAAGCTGGAGGAAGAGCTGGACGTGGTGCTCTTTGACCGTTCCGGTCATCGAACAAAATTCACGAACGTTGGACGGATGCTGCTGGAACGTGGTCGCGTACTGCTGGAAGCGGCGGATAAACTGACGACGGACGCCGAGGCGCTGGCACGCGGCTGGGAAACCCACCTGACGCTGGTCACTGAGGCTCTGGTGCCTACCGAGGCGTTATTCCCGCTGGTGGACAGGCTGGCAGACAAAGCGAACACGCAGCTTTCAATCATCACCGAGGTGCTGGCAGGCGCATGGGAGCGTCTGGAGACGGGCAGGGCGGATATCGTGATTGCGCCGGATATGCACTTCCGTTCATCGTCTGAGATCAACTCCCGCAAACTTTACAGCGTGATGAACGTTTACGTTGCCGCGCCAAATCACCCGATTCACCAGGAGCCGGAGCCGCTTTCTGAAGTGACGCGCGTGAAGTACAGGGGCGTGGCGGTTGCGGATACCGCGCGTGAACGTCCGGTGCTAACGGTGCAGTTGCTGGATAAACAGCCGCGTCTGACGGTCACATCGCTGGAAGATAAGCGCCAGGCATTGCTGGCAGGATTGGGCGTGGCGACTATGCCGTATCCGTTTGTTGAAAAAGACATTGCTGAAGGGCGTCTGCGCGTCGTCAGCCCGGAGTACACCAGCGAAGTGGATATCATTATGGCGTGGCGTCGCGACAGCATGGGCGAAGCGAAATCATGGTGTTTGCGAGAAATTCCAAAGCTCTTTGCGCATCACAACAAATAAAAGAGTAAGCCCGATGTGCCTAAGCGCCATCGGGCATAAATTTACGCGCCGATCTTCGGATCCGGACCAAAGCGGTTTTCACCCGGCGTCCCGCTCTGACAGTTGAAGATTAAAATCACAATCCACCCTACTACCGGGATTAACAGCAGCAGTAACCACCAGGCGGAACGATCCGTGTCGTGAAGCCGGCGGAACTGTACGGCCCAGGACGGCAGAAGAATAAAGATGGCATAAATCGATGTAAGGACGCCTTCCCCACTCGCCCACTCCCAGCCCAGAATTTTATCCACGATGCTCAGCACCAGAGCAAAAATGAAGTTCACCAGAATGAACATCCAGTACTCTTTGCGGCGCGCGCGGCCACCAAATCCAATGTAGTTGCGCAGTACGTTTAAATACCAATCCATTTCCTTGCCTCATTTATCAGTCAATCACTTGTTTTCTAAGCGATCGAGGTAAGGATAGATGGAGATTGTGAATTAAAAAAGGGCATCTCACGATGCCCTTAATATTTATCCAAAACGAACGTCGCGCCCGTGGGGTTCATTCAGATCCTGCCACGGCCCGATGGAGATAATACCCGTCGGGTTAATGGTTTTGTGGCTGCGGAAATAGTGGGTGCGGATATGGTCAAAATCGACCGTTTCGGCAATTCCCGGCATCTGGTAGATGTCGCGCAGGAAACCATACAGGTTCAGATAATCGCTGATGCGGTGTTTGTCACACTTAAAGTGGGTGACATAGACCGGATCAAAGCGAACCAGCGTCGTCCACAGGCGGATATCCGCTTCCGTCAGACGATCGCCCGTCAGATAGCGGTGCTGGCCGAGGATCTGCTCCAGACGCTCAAGAGATTCAAAGACTTTTCCAACCGCTTCGTCGTAGGCTTCCTGGCTGGTGGCAAAACCGGCCTTGTAAACGCCGTTATTAACGTTGTCGTAAATCCAGCTGTTCAGCTCATCGATTTTGTCTCGCAGCTCAACCGGATAGTAATCCCCGGCGCGCGCGCCATGGGCGTCGAAGGCGGTGTTGAACATGCGGATGATCTCCGCAGACTCATTGCTGACAATCGTCTGGTTTTTCTTATCCCACAGAACCGGTACGGTGACGCGCCCGGTGTAGTGCGGGTCGGCGCGCAGATAAAGCTGGTAGAGGAAATCGTGATGATACAGTTCATCACCCGTCGCAGCAGGGAAATCACGGTCGAACGTCCAGCCGTTTTCCAGCATTAGCGGGTTCACCACCGACACCGGAATTAAGGATTCGAGGCCTTTCAGCTTGCGCACAATCAGCGTGCGGTGCGCCCACGGGCAGGCGAGGGAAACATAGAGGTGATAACGATCTTTCTCGGCCGCAAAGCCACCTTCGCCACTCGGGCCGGGAGCACCATCGGCGGTAAGCCAGTTACGGAAGGCCGAAACAGAGCGCTTGAAGCGTCCACCGGTGGATTTGGTGTCATACCAGACATCCTGCCAGACGCCGTCTACGAGTTGTCCCATTTTTTTCTCCTCCGTCAGATAGCAAAAGCGAGGAGAGGTCTCCTCGCTTTGTGTTTATTCAGTATAGCGTGCTTACCATTTCTTATTCAGAACGCGGTCGATGCTGTATGCGCCCGGGCCGGTGACAGCCAGCAGCAGGAAGCCACCCGCAATGGTCAGGTTTTTCATGAACATCAGGGAGTTCACGCCTTCAGCAAAGTTGCTGTGGAAGATGAACGCCGTCAGCAGGGTGAAGCCCGCAGTAAACAGCGCCGTGGTACGGGTCAGGAAGCCGAACAGTACCGCCAGGCCGCCGCCGAACTCAAGCAGAATGGTCAGTGGCAGCATGAAGCCCGGAACGCCCATGGCTTCCATATACTGCTGGGTACCCGCATAACCGGTGATTTTGCCCCAACCTGCAACGATGAACAGAATTGGCATCAGAATACGTGCTACCAGTACACCAACATCTTCTAATTTTTTCATTTTACTCTCCAGGAAACCACATCAGCGGCTGAACATTATTTGTCTGCAAATTCGGGTAGATACCGCGTCTTTGCTGTCGATGGAGAGCATCATAAACGTGACGGTTGGCGATTGTTAGCAAGGAAAACTGTCAATCTTTTTCAAAGATATTGAGTAAGGGCAGGTGCGCGCTGGTGCCCTCACCCCAACCCTCTCCCACAGGGCTGAGGGATCCCCATAAAATAATACCTGCACGGAGGACCCCCTCTCCCTTGAGGGAGAGGGTTGGGGTGAGGGGGAACATATGGCTGTAGAGGTCATTCCGTTCACTTTATGTTCCTTGCTACTCTGTAACGGCATGACTTGTGAACGTGCCAGGGCGGCTCAATCGCCGCCGCCCTGGCGACCCGGGCTCCCGGCGGTAAATCGCCGCTTCGCGGTGCCTTCGGCTTATTCCTTCCGGCTTATCGGGGACGGGCGGATGTAACGTCCCTGTAAAGCCGCCCTCTCGGCGCATCCATGCGCCTCGCCCCGGCCTGCAGGAAACGCCTCAGCGATTTACAGCCGGACCAGGGCGTCGCTGTAAGTCATTTATTTTCCTGAAACAACATTCGTCGCTTTCGGTAAAAAAATTACTGGGGAACCCTCTCCCACAGGGAGAGGGCGTAAAAACAAAAAACGGTAACCAGGGTTACCGTTTTGCTTTTATCACCGAAGCTGCTGCTGGCGAATCGTCGCTTTCACCAGGCGCCAGGCGCTCCAGGCACCAAAGCCGCGTCGGGCCCAACGGATCAGCATATTCGGATGACGGATCGTCCAGATTGCCATCACACTGCTGCCAACCAGAGCCCAGGAACGCAGGCTCAGGAAGGTGTTCCAGCCACGGTCAAACCGACGCGTCGCGTCAATCCAGTCGCGACGGCTGGCAGACAGATCCAGCCGTTGCTGCTGGATCTGACTTAACAGAAAGGCTTTTCGCTTTTCACGTTCGGCTTTATCGCTCACGGCTTGTCATCCTCCAGCAGAGCGCGATCGTTCGCCAGCTCCTGGCGCGTATGGCGCAGGAAAGTGGACTTACGCGCTTTGCGCATCGTCCAGATACCGCCAATCAGTGCTGCAACCAGCAAAACGACGGTGGTGGCAATCATCGCGTTGAGTCGATATTGCGGATCGATGGCCCAGATGATGAGTACCATCAGGCTCATCAGACCAAACGCGGCGAAGAGCATGGTCAGTCCGAGCATCAGCAGCATCTGGAAGAGGTTGGCTTTCTCCTCTTCCAGCTCTACCACTGCCAGCCGGACGCGCGTTTCGGCAATCCCGACCAGCGTCGTTAAGATACGCTGGCCGATGCCGAGGACGTTGTTAGCAGGCCCTTGTGCGTGACGAGGATCTTCCATATCAACGACGCGTCAGCAGTACGCCCAGTACCACACCGATTGCGGCACCAATACCGACACCCGTCCACGGATTATCGCGAACATATTCGTCAGCACGCGCTGCGGCTTCACGGGTCTGTTTTGCCAGCGCATCACCGGTTTCACCCAGGCGATAGCGGCTCTCTTTCAGCGCTTGCTCCGCTTTACTGCGCAGTTTGCTGACCTCTTCTTTTGACTTATCGGCGGAGGAGTTCAGCACCTCTTCAAGGGTGTCAGCCAGGGATTTCAGTTCAGCGCGCAGATGTTCAGACGTCGTATCTTTTGACATGATTTTCTCCTGTTGAGATTTCCGTTAACTCAATAATCGCGAGCTTCCAGCGCTTTCAGGTCGTCCTGCGCTTCTTTCAGCTTTCTCTCGCGCTTGGCAATTTTTTCCGCATCCCCTTTCTCTTTCGCTTCCTGCAGGTCGTGACGACGCTCGGCTATCTCGTCCTTCTGTTCAGCGATTTTTTTCTGGTGATCGGCACGCAGTTGGCTGTCTGAACAGTTCGCTTTCACTTCGCTCAGCGCTTTTTTCAGCCCCTCAACACGATGCTGATTGTTGTGCTTTTCGGCATAACCGATCTCACGCTGAATATCCTGCTCTTTCTCCTGACAGAGAGAAGTGGCGAAGGAGGCAGTGCTTAAAGATAAAAGGGCCAAAGCCAGAGTAATGCGGAATTTCATTATCGAAACCTTCCATTGTGTTGCGGCATACGCCGCTATCCAGACTAAGCGGAGAACATTTGAGGGGTGCTCCGCGTACTTAAGCATAGTAAGTAAACGGGGGATTCACCAAAGTGAGTGAAAAGATTCGGAATCCTGGTAATTATCCAAATCGATGCGACGTATCGCGAATCAGCGACAGCCAGGCCGCTGGCCGGCTGTCATCGTCCTGCTGGGCAATGATGTATCCCTGCGGCAGCGTGCGGTCAAGCACCACTTTCGCGGCCGCGCTCTGCGCACGAGAGTCAAACTTGATCAGTAACACATCGTTTTGTGGGGTGATACTTTTAAAGCGGATCCCGTTGGCATCCAGATGGTGCCAGACAGAAAACCCATCCGGTACGCTGACACCCTGATTAACCGGGCGAATGGCCAGCGTAGATTCCTGATGCGAAAGCGCGCTCCAGACCAGAAGCATGGCGCTGATAAGCACCAGGGCGATCAGTGCGTACGCACAACGACGCAGGGAGAGCGCTGAGATAACCATGGTTAGCTCCTGGCTCCGTATTTTTTCTTCCACAGGACAACCAGCGAACCGATCAGGCCGAAGACCAGCAGGACGACAGGCAGCAGCATCAGGCATGACATCAGCTGATCTTCATACTTCATGAAGACCGGCGTTTTACCCAGCGCATAGCCCAGCGTGGTGAGGATCAGCACCCACAGCAGGCCGCTCATCCAGTTAAAGAACTGGAAGCGAGTGCTGCTGAGACCTGACAGACCCGCGATGGTCGGCAACAAAGTACGTACAAACGCAATAAAGCGGCCAATCAGCAGTGCGGAAAGGCCGTGCTTATGGAAAAGATGGTGCGCCCGCTGGTGATAATGCGCCGGAAGGTGCGAAAGCCAGTTCTGCACGATCCGCGTATTGCCAAGCCATCGTCCCTGGATGTAGCTCACCCAGCAGCCGAGGCTGGCGGCGACGGTCAGTAAAAAAATGGTTTGCGGAAACGCCATCGCCCCTTTGGCACACAGCACGCCGACCAGCACCAGCAAACTGTCGCCGGGCAAAAAGGCCGCAGGCAGCAGACCGTTCTCAAGGAACAGGATCATAAACAGGACAAAATAGAGCATGCCAATCATGGAAGGGTTGGCCAGCGTTTCGAAATCCTGAGCCCAGAGGGCATTCAGTAGTTGGGTCAAAAGTTCCATTCAGTGTTCCTGGAAATCGGTTAACGTCACGCCTGTTATCCGGGACAAACAGCACGGCGACATTGTTGTGATTTCATTATGGTCGCTCGCGGACACATTGCGGTGTGGCCAACACTGTTCCCTGTTAATTGGCTGGTTAGCAAGCACTAACTTACAAAATAAGGAATTGAATCCAATTGTAACAAAGCCCAACGTTCTGCGTCACAGAATTTGCAGGGTGTGATGATTTTGGCGTAAGCCCTGGAAGTGAGCGAGGGGATTTACAAAGGCTGACACTATATATGTTTTGCTTACCCATAAGCGTGGGAAGGCGCAGCGAAGCGCCTGCCAGCACGGAGGCAAACTATTTTGCCTGACTTGACGCGGTATCGAGGTGAACGACAGGATTATCCGCAAAAAGATAACGGTCGGCGTTAAATTCGAAGTCGTCACTGGTCTCATTGAACAGCATCTGCTTGGTGTTCTCGAGGTGCTGCCACATGGCCAGTTTTGCGGCGTGGGGATCTTTACGAATCAGCGCCTTGAGGATTTGGTCGTGATCGTCACACCAGTTATCCACCGTACGTGAATCGATATGATCGTGCAGTTTTTTCCAGTACGGGTTGTGAACGCGCTGAGTCCACATTTTTTCTACAATTGCGGCCAGCGCGGTATTTTGCGTTGCCAGTGCCACCTGAACGTGGAACTGCAGATCCCACTCCGAATCGCGGAAACATTTTTCCTTGCGGGCGTTCTCCTGGATCTCCATCAGTTTCATGATGTCCTGCTTGGTCACCTGGGTTGCCGCAAATTCCGCAATGTTGCTTTCAATGAGCTGGCGGGCCTGGAGCAGCTCAAACGGACCATAGCTGGCAAATTCCAGGCTTTCGTCCGCAACAGGAGAGTGTTTAGGCTGATTAGAAATCACATGAATGCCGGAACCTTTGCGAACCTCAACGTAACCTTCCACTTCGAGCATGATGATCGCTTCACGCACCACGGTGCGGCTCACGTTTTTTTCATCGGCTATGAAGCGCTCAGCGGGGAGTTTGTCACCGACAAGATAGACCCCTTGCTCGATGCGATCTTTCAGCTCGGCAGCAAGTTGTTGATATAAACGACGTGGTTCGGTGATTTCCATATGCGCTCCAGGCAGGGTACGGCGGATGATTTGTTATACCACTTTTGCATGCCACTCTCCAGATTTTGCCATTAAAAAAGCCGCCCGGAGGCGGCTGGTTTTATAGCTCGGGTAAGCGCAGCGCCACCCGGCACAGCAATGCTAACTCTGCGTCGCCGGTCCCCCGAGGGACTCTTTCGCCAGTTCGTCGGCAGATTTGCTTTTCAGCACCGTCCAGATAACGACTGCCCCCATCAGGTCGAAGATAGCCAGTACCGCAAACAGCGGGCTGAAACCGATGGTATCCGCCAGCGCACCCACCACCAGCGCAAACAGCGTACTTGCGGTCCAGGCGGCCATCCCGGTCAGGCCGTTGGCCGTTGCCACTTCGTTACGGCCGAACACGTCAGACGAGAGGGTAATCAGCGCACCGGAGAGCGACTGGTGAGCAAAGCCACCGATGCACAACAGGGCGATAGCCACGTACGGGCTGGTGAACAGGCCGATCATCCCCGGGCCAATCATCAGCAGCGCGCCCATGGTCACGACCATCTTACGGGAAACAATCAGGTTCACCCCAAACCAGCGCTGGAACAGTGGCGGCAGGTAACCACCCACGATACAGCCCAGGTCAGCGAACAGCATGGGCATCCAGGCGAACATGGCGATCTCTTTCAGGTTAAAGCCATAAACCTTAAACATGAACAGCGGGATCCAGGCGTTAAAGGTGCCCCAGGCCGGTTCAGCCAGGAAACGTGGCAGCGCGATACCCCAGAACTGACGGGTCCCCAGGATCTGCCAGACGGACATTTTTTTGCCGTTGTTAGTCTGGTGCTGCGCTTCCTGACCGCCAATGATGTACTCGCGTTCTTCTTCAGACAGTTTTTTCTGGTCACGCGGGTGTTTATAGAACACCAGCCACGCCATGGCCCAGGCAAAGCTCAGTACGCCAGAGATAATAAACGCCATCTGCCAGCTGTGCATGACGATGGCCCACACCACCAGAGGAGGGGCAATCATCGCCCCGATGGACGAGCCGACGTTGAAGTAACCGACCGCAATAGAACGCTCTTTTGCCGGGAACCACTCAGAGCTGGCTTTCAGCCCTGCCGGGATCATCGCCGCTTCCGCCGCACCTACCGCGCCGCGTGCCAGCGCCAGGCCACCCCAACTCCCTGCCAGCGCCGTTGCACCGCAGAATACCGCCCAGGCGATGGCGAAGAAGGCATAACCGATTTTGGTACCGAGAATGTCCAGCACATAGCCTGCAACAGGCTGCATGATGGTATAAGCCGCGGAGTAGGCGGCAATGATGTAGGAGTATTGCTGCGTGGAGATGTGCAGCTCTTCCATCAACGTGGGCGCGGCGGCTGCCACGGTGTTACGCGTCAGGTAGCCCAGCACGGTGCCGAGCGTCACCAGTGCGATCATATACCAACGTAACCCTTTAATTTTACGCATCTAAAACCTCATCGTTATGTTATTTCCGTGCCAGGGCACGGCAACCTCTCACCGGTTTGGGGGAGGGCTGTGTAACGGGAGGGGCGTAACCGGGAGAACGTCCCGGAACGGCCCGAACCTTGCCATAAATAAGCGTGCATAAGTCGGTTTCCGTACCGTTAAATCCGATGTCTGACACCGGTAATGCATTCCGTCGGCTGCGTGTTTGCGACGGCGAAAAGATAACTTGTCATACAACTTTAAAAGGTGAGTGACATCACAAATGTATGATTCTTTGTAGGGGCATTATCTGGCGCAGGCGAAGCCAGTTCTGACGCGGCCTGCAGAAGGGTTTACCTCATTCGGGGTAATTTTTTTGTCCGGGTTTATTGATCCAACTCACGAAAAAAACCTCAGGCTCTGGAAATTGGTGTGATAACTTTGCAGCATCTGAACATAAGCTTTCTGCCGCTCCCGTTACGAGGAAGACGATAATGACACCGTTTATGACCGACGATTTTCTGTTAGACACTGAATTTGCCCGCCGCCTGTATCACGACTACGCAAAAGACCAGCCCATTTTTGATTACCACTGCCATTTACCGCCGCAGCAGGTTGCCGACAATTACCGTTTCAAAAACCTGTATGACATCTGGCTGAAGGGCGATCATTATAAATGGCGCGCCATGCGCACCAACGGCGTCGCTGAACGCCTGTGTACCGGCGACGCAAGCGACCGCGAGAAATTTGATGCCTGGGCGGCTACCGTGCCGCAGACCATCGGTAACCCGCTCTATCACTGGACGCACCTCGAACTGCGCCGTCCGTTTGGCATTACCGGTAAGCTGCTTTCACCGGCTACGGCGGATGAGATTTGGGAGCAGTGCAACGACTTGCTGGCACAGGATAACTTCTCCGCGCGCGGCATCATGAAGCAGATGAACGTGAAGATGGTGGGCACCACCGACGACCCGATCGATTCGCTTGAGCATCACGCGGTCATTGCAAAAGACACCGCGTTTGATATCAAAGTGCTGCCAAGCTGGCGTCCGGATAAAGCCTTTAACATCGAACTCGACACCTTTAGCGACTATATAGTGAAGCTGGGCGAGGTTTCTGACACCGACATCCGTCGTTTTGCGGACCTGCAGAGCGCGCTGATCAAACGTCTGGATCACTTTGCGGCACACGGCTGTAAAGTCTCTGACCATGCCCTGGATGTGGTGCTGTTTGCAGAATCTAACGAAGCCGAGCTGGATAGCATTCTGGCGCGCCGTCTCTCCGGTGAAGCCCTGAGCGAGCATGAAGTCGCCCAGTTCAAAACTGCGGTACTGGTCTTCCTTGGCGCTGAATATGCCCGTCGCGGCTGGGTGCAGCAGTACCACATTGGCGCGCTGCGTAATAACAACCAGCGTCAGTTCAAACTGCTGGGCGCGGACGTGGGCTTTGACTCCATCAACGACCGTCCGCTGGCCGAAGCGCTCTCTAAACTGCTGAGCAAACAGAACGAGCAAAACCTGCTGCCCAAAACCATCCTCTACTGCCTGAACCCGCGCGATAACGAAGTGCTGGGCACCATGATCGGCAACTTCCAGGGGGAAGGGATGCCGGGCAAGATGCAGTTCGGCTCCGGCTGGTGGTTCAATGACCAGAAAGATGGCATGGAGCGTCAGATGACGCAACTGGCGCAGTTGGGTCTGTTAAGCCGCTTTGTCGGCATGCTGACCGACAGCCGCAGTTTCCTCTCCTACACCCGCCACGAATACTTCCGCCGCATTCTGTGCCAGATGATTGGCCGCTGGGTGCACGCGGGCGAAGCACCGGCGGATATCCAGCTGCTTGGCGAGATGGTGAGAAACATCTGCTTTAACAATGCGCGTGAATACTTCGCCATTGAACTGAACTAAGCCCGTTTGAGGTTGATATGCACTACATCAAAATCCATTCGCTGGATAACGTCGGCGTCGCGCTGGCAGATCTGACCGAAGGAACAGAGGTCACTTTCGGTAATCAATCGGTCACGTTGCGCCAGGCCATTGGACGTGGACATAAGTTTGCCCTGATCCCCATTATGAAAGGGGAGAACGTGGTGAAGTACGGTTTACCGATTGGCCATGCGCTGGCGGATATTGCGCCGGGTGAATACATTCATTCCCACAATACCCGCACCAATCTGAGCGATCTGGACGAGTACAGCTATCAACCTGATTTCCATGCGCAAGAGGAGCAGGCGGCGGATCGTGAGGTGCAGATCTACCGCCGCGCCAACGGTGAGGTAGGGATCCGCAACGAACTCTGGATCCTCCCGACAGTCGGTTGCGTGAACGGGATCGCGCGTCAAATCCAGACGCGTTTCCTGAAAGAGACTCACGATGCCGAAGGCATTGACGGCGTGCACCTGTTCAGCCACACCTACGGCTGTTCACAGCTGGGTGACGATCACATCAACACCCGTACCATGCTGCAAAACATGGTGCGTCATCCGAACGCGGGAGCGGTGCTGGTGATTGGCCTAGGCTGCGAGAACAACCAGGTGGATGCCTTCCGGGAGACGCTGGGCGAGTTTGACCCTGAGCGCGTGCACTTTATGGTGTGTCAGCATCAGGATGATGAAGTGGAAGCGGGCGTTGAGCAACTGCACCAGCTGTATGAGGCGATGCGCCACGATAAACGTGAGCCGGGCAAGCTGAGCGAGCTTAAGTTTGGGCTGGAGTGTGGAGGCTCGGACGGTCTTTCCGGCATCACCGCGAACCCGATGCTGGGCCGCTTCTCGGACTATGTGATCGCCAACGGGGGAACGACGGTGCTGACGGAAGTGCCGGAGATGTTCGGTGCCGAGCGTATCCTGATGAGCCACTGCCGTGATGAAGCGACGTTTGAGAAAACGGTCACCATGGTGAATGATTTCAAACAGTACTTCATCGCTCATAACCAGCCGATTTATGAGAACCCGTCGCCGGGTAACAAAACAGGTGGGATCACCACGCTTGAAGAGAAGTCACTGGGTTGTACCCAGAAAGCGGGCGCCAGCCAGGTGGTGGATGTCCTGCGCTACGGCGAACGCCTGAAAACCCACGGTCTGAACCTGCTGAGCGCCCCGGGGAACGATGCGGTTGCCACCAGCGCGCTGGCCGGTGCCGGCTGCCACATGGTGCTGTTCAGCACCGGCCGCGGTACGCCGTACGGCGGGTTTGTCCCGACGGTCAAAATTGCCACCAACAGTGAACTGGCGGCGAAGAAAAAGCACTGGATCGACTTTGATGCCGGTCAGCTCATTCACAGTAAAGAAATGCCGCAACTGTTGACGGAGTTTGTGGATACTATCGTGGCGTTTGCCAACGGCAAGCAGACCTGCAACGAGAAAAACGACTTCCGCGAGCTGGCGATCTTTAAGAGTGGGGTGACGTTGTAAGTTGGGTGCGGGCTGGTGCCCTCACACTGACCCTCTCCCACGGGAGAGGGGACAAACACTAAAAACGGCAACCTCAGGGTTGCCGTTTTGCTGTTAACCTCGTAATGCGTTCTTCGCTAAACGCGCATCTTCCGCCTGACAGGCCGCAGCGGTGAACAGCACGTCGGTAGAAGAGTTCAGCGCCGTCTCACAGGAATCCTGCAGCACACCGATAATGAAGCCGACTGCGACCACCTGCATGGCAATTTCGTTCGGGATACCAAACATATTGCACGCCAGCGGGATCAACAGCAGAGAGCCGCCCGCCACGCCGGATGCGCCACAGGCACACAGCGAGGCCACCACGCTCAACAGCAGCGCCGTAGGCAGATCCACCGCGATACCCAGCGTATGCACTGCCGCCAGGGTCAGCACGGTGACGGTGATCGCCGCGCCCGCCATGTTCACGGTTGCACCCAGCGGGATAGACACGGAGTAAGTATCACGATCCAGATTCAGTTTTTCCGCCAGCGCCATGTTAACCGGAATGTTAGCTGCAGAGCTGCGGGTAAAGAAGGCGTACACGCCGCTCTCGCGCAGGCAGGTCATTACCAGTGGATACGGGTTGCGGCGGATCTGCCAGAACACCAGCAGGGGGTTAACTACCAGCGCCACCAGCAGCATGCAGCCAACCAGGACCATCAGCAGCTGTGCGTAGCCCCACAGCGCGTCAAAACCGGTGGTTGCCAGCGTAGAGGAGACCAGACCAAAAATACCGATTGGGGCGAAGCGAATAACGATTTTCACCATGAAGGTCACGGCGTTCGAGACATCGTTAACCAGGTTTTTCGTGGTCTCATTACCATGACGCAGCGCGAAGCCCAGCCCAATTGCCCAGACCAGGATGCCAATGTAGTTTGCGTTCATCAGCGCCGTGATTGGGTTAGAGACCATGCTCATCAGCAGGCCACGCAGCACTTCCACAATCCCGGATGGCGGCGTGACATCACCGGCCGCGCTGGTCAGGTGCAGCGTAGACGGGAACAGGAAGCTAAATACCACGGCGGTTAAGGCAGCGGAGAAGGTGCCCAGAAGATACAGGAAGAGGATCGGCCGAATGTTGGTTTTTTGTCCGTGTTGGTGGTTGGCAATCGACGCCATGACCAGCATCAGAACCAGTACCGGTGCCACGGCTTTCAGTGCGCCAACGAAAAGGGTTCCAAGCAGTCCCGTGGCTTCTGCAGCAGGTTTTGACACCATAGCCAGCAGAATACCCAGTACCAACCCGACCAGAATTTGTTTTACAAGGCTGCCCTGCGCCAGGCGCGCGAACAGACCGCGTGATTGTGTGCTCATACGTTATTCCTGAGTGAAATTGCGTTCCATCCTGGCTGTGCTCTAAGGCACATTTATGTCCGGATGTAAGTATTTGTTTGCCTGGTTGAGTATCAGGGAAAGCGAGGAAAGGCGGAAGAGTAAAATGCTGGATTTTACGTGTTGCATCATGTTTTTTAACTATTGCTTAACGAAAGTGTGTTCACCCTCTCCCCTGTGGGGAGAGGGCCAGGGTGAGGGGATTACTCCACCTGCTGCTTTTTATCGTGCTGGCGGTTAACCCAGGTATTGATAATCAGCGTTACCAGCAGAATGCCAAACACCACGCCGAGCGAGATGGCAATCGGGATATGGTAGAAATCGACAATCAGCATCTTGATACCGATAAACACCAGGATCACCGACAGACCGTACTTCAGCATTGAGAAGCGCTCAGCCGCGCCTGCCAGCAGGAAGTACATCGCACGCAGACCGAGAATAGCGAACAGGTTAGAGGTCAGCACAATGAACGGGTCGGTGGTGACGGCGAAGATAGCCGGGATACTGTCCACGGCGAAGATCACATCGCTCAGCTCCACCAGAATCAGCACCAGCAGCAGCGGGGTGGCGAACAGCAGGCCATTCTTGCGGACAAAGAAATGCTCGCTCTCGATTTTGTCCGTCATGCGCAGATGACCACGGATCCACTTCACCAGCGGCTTATCACCAATACCGGTTTCGTCTTCTTTCGCCAGCGCCATTTTAACCCCGGTGAACAGCAGGAACGCGCCAAAGACGTACAGCAGCCATTCGAACTGGGTTATCAGCCAGCTACCGGCGAAGATCATGATGGTACGCAGGACGATTGCCCCCAGCACGCCGTAAACCAGCACGCGACGCTGCAGGGCAGCAGGCACGGCAAAGTAGCTGAACAGCATCAGCCAGACGAAGACGTTATCAACCGCCAGCGCTTTTTCAATCAGATAACCGGTGAGGAAGGCGAGCGCCTGAGGATCAGCCACCGCACGGCCTTCGGTCGAGGCCAGATACCACCAGAAGGCGGCGCAGAAAAGGAGTGAGAGGGATACCCACACCAGCGACCAGACGGCGGCTTGCTTGACGCTCATACCGTGCTCGCCGCGACGGCCCTGCAAAAAGAGGTCGATTGCCAGCATGATGAGCACGACAACCGCGAATCCGCCCCACAACATTGGAGTGCCGACAGAATGCATACTATTTTCCTTACACATAAAAAACAAAAACGGCCATGGTCAGAAGACGATAGCCGTTAGCTTTTTATGCATAGACCTCGCCTTCCGGCAAGGTCTCACTTACAACCACGAAGGTTGCCCGGCGACCGGATGCGGTTTTGCACGCATCGTAATGACGATCCACCGGCAAGGAAGTTACTCCCCTTTGCTCGTAACAAAATATGTCAGACCATCAGTTTCGTCAATGGTCCTCAGTCATTCATTACACAGCTTTACGCGATAGCTTCTGTACTCACGCCGTCAGCCGGGAAAACCACGCCGGTCTGGCGACGGATTTCCGTTTGCAGCTTCGCCGTGGTGCGGCTTATCGCAAGCCCCGGGTGATTCACTTCGTTGTCTTCCACCAGACGGGCGAAGACCTCTGCCTCATAGAGCATAGTGTTAATATGCTGAGGCTGCGTCAGCTCCTGCGCTTTACCGCCGCGCGGCACAAAACTCAGCTTCTGGCATTCGGAGATCTTCTCGATAACCAGCGATCCGTTTTCACCCTGAATTTCACTTGGCAGGACGGAGTCACTCACTTTGGAGTGCTGCAGCGTGACGCTGAAATCACCGTAATCCAGCACCACGACACCGTGCGCATCCACACCGCTCTCCAGCAGGCTGGCAGTGGCCGTTACGCCGTGCGGCTCGCCCCACAGGGCAACCGCAGAGGCCAGGCAATAGAAACCGATGTCCATAATCGAGCCGTTGGAGAAGGCCGGATTAAAGGTGTTCGGGTTCTCGCCGTCCAGATAACGCTGGTAGCGCGACGAGTACTGACAGTAGTTAATAAAGGCTTTGCGCACTTTGCCCACCTTCGGCAAAGACTGCTGTAGCAGCAGGAAGTTCGGCAGGCTGGCGGTTTTGAACGCTTCGAACAGCACCACCTGGTTGTCGCGGGCGCACTGAATGGCGGCTTCCACTTCCTCGATATTCGAGGCCAACGGCTTCTCGCAAATGACATGCTTTTTATGGCTGAGGAAGAGCCGGGTTTGCGGGAAGTGCAGGGCGTTCGGGCTGGCGATATAGACCGCGTCAATGGCGTCGCTTTGCGCCATCTCATCAAGCGAGGTGAACAGATGTTCAACCAGATAATCATTCGCGAAGGCCTGCGCCTGTTCAAGGCTGCGGGAATAGACGGCGGTGAGCTTAAGTTTGCCGGTTTCGTGGGCGGCGTCGACGAACTGGCGCGTGATCCAGTTCGTACCAATGACTGCGAAACGTATCATAAACGTTTACGTACTCCATAGCGGGGAACCTTTAGCCACTGTAGCACGTGATTGTTGCAAAACCAGTGCGCTACTGCGCATTACTCTTTAACGATAAATGCGTAAGCCACAAACGGGTATCAAACTCCAGCTGATGGTACTGTGGCTCCATATGGCAGCACAGGGAATAGAACGCCTTGTCATGCTCTTTTTCCTTCAGGTGCGCCAGCTCGTGCACCACGATCATCCGCAGAAAGGCTTCCGGTGCGTTGCGAAAGACGGTGGCGACGCGGATCTCGGCTTTTGCTTTTAGCTTACCGCCCTGTACGCGTGAAATGGCGGTATGCAGGCCGAGCGCGTTTTTCAGCACGTGGATCTTGTTGTCGTACATCACTTTATTGATGGGTGGGGCACTCTTCAGATACCGGTTTTTGAGATCCTGCGTATACTGCCAGAGGGCCTTATCGGTCGCGACATCGTGCATGCCGGGATAACGTTTTTCCAGCACCGCCCCCAGTTTTTGCTCGGCAATTAACGTGCGTACCTGGGAGAGCAAATGCTCCGGGTAGCCCTGGAGATAAGTCAGCTGGTTCATCAAAACCCCAAAATAAGTTGAAAACGGGTATACTCACGCACCCTTTTCAGGGATAACGCCGAAATTTTACCATTCAGGAGGGCCGATGAGCCACTTAGACAACGGTTTCCGTTCACTCAACCTTAAACGTTTCCCGGAGACGGACGACGTTAACCCGCTTCAGGCGTGGGAAGCGGCGGATGAATATCTGCTGCAACAGTTGGATGACACTGAAATTCGCGGCCCGGTTCTGATCCTGAATGATGCCTTCGGAGCGCTGGGCTGCGCCCTGGCGGCGCACACGCCTTACAGCATTGGCGATTCATACTTAAGCGAGCTGGCGACGCGTGAAAATCTGCGTCACAACGATCTCGATGAATCCAGCGTGAAGTTCCTCGACAGCACCGCAGACTACCCGCAGGCGCCGGGCGTGGTGCTGATCAAAGTGCCAAAAACCATGGCGTTGCTGGAGCAGCAACTGCGTGCATTACGGAAAGTCGTCACGCCAGAGACGCGCATCATCGCGGGCGCGAAGGCGCGTGATATTCATACCTCAACGCTGGAGCTGTTCGAGAAAGTGCTGGGCCCGACCACCACGACGCTGGCCTGGAAAAAAGCGCGCCTGATCAACTGTACCTTCAGCGCGCCGGAACTGGCTGACGCGCCAGAGACGCTGAGCTGGAAGATGGAAGGCACCGACTGGACCATCCACAACCATGCGAACGTCTTCTCACGTACCGGCCTTGATATCGGCGCACGTTTCTTTATTGAACATCTGCCGGAAAATCTGGAAGGGGAGATTGTGGATCTCGGCTGCGGTAACGGCGTGATTGGCCTGACGCTGCTGGCAAAGAACCCACAAGCCAGCGTGGTCTTCAGCGACGAATCGCCAATGGCGGTGGCGTCGAGCCGTCTGAACGTGGAAACCAACATGCCAGAGGCGCTGGATCGCTGTGAGTTTATGATTAATAACGCGCTGTCCGGCGTAGAGCCTTTTCGCTTCAACGCCGTGTTCTGCAACCCACCGTTCCATCAGAAGCACGCCCTGACGGATAACGTCGCGTGGGAGATGTTCCACCATGCGCGCCGCTGCCTGAAAATCAACGGCGAGCTGTATATTGTGGCGAACCGTCACCTGGACTACTTCCACAAGCTGAAGAAGATTTTCGGTAACTGCGTCACCATCGCCACCAACAACAAGTTCGTGGTGCTGAAAGCGGTGAAGCTGGGACGTCGTCGCTAAATAACCAGTGCAAGCTGGGTGCCCTGCGCAATGGCCCGCCGCGCATCCAGCTCCATTGCCACATCGCATCCGCCGATCAAATGCACCGTTTTACCTGCCTCACGCAGCGGATCCGCCAGATCGCGCTTCGGCTCCTGCCCGGCACATAAAATCACATGATCCACGCGCAGCAGCTGTGGCTCACCGCCGATCGTGACGTGCAGGCCGTCGTCGTCGATCTTCTGATAGCTCACCGCCGGGATCATCTTCACGCCACGCGAAAGCAGGGTGGCGCGGTGGATCCAGCCGGTTGTTTTCCCCAGTCCTTCACCCGGTTTACTCGCTTTGCGCTGCAGCATGACGATCTGCCGTGGGCTTTTTGGCAGCTGTGGCCCTTCCGGGCGCAGGCCGCCGGACTGGCTCAGGCTGGTGTCGATGCCCCATTCCACGCAAAATTCGGCAATGTTCTGGCTGGTGGCCTCGCCCGGCTGGCTTAAATACATGGCGGTATCAAAGCCGATCCCACCGCAGCCGATAATGGCGACGTTTTCCCCAACCGGCGCTTTATCGCGCAGCACATTGAGATAGCTCAGCACCTTAGGATGATCGATACCCTCGATCGCAGGCGTGCGCGGGGCGATCCCGCTCGCCAGGATCACCTCGTCGTAATCCAGCAGATCTGGCGCACTTACCCACTGGTTGAGCCGCAGATCCACACCCGTGAGCTCGATCATCCGGCGGTAGTAGCGCAGCGTTTCATAGAACTCCTCTTTGCCGGGGATCTGTTTGGCAATATTAAACTGCCCGCCAATTTCGCCTGCGGCATCGAACAGCGTCACGCTGTGCCCGCGCGACGCCGCATTTACCGCAAACGCCAGCCCCGCGGGGCCCGCCCCGACAACCGCCAGGCGTTTTGATTTGTCTACCGGGAGCACCGGCATTTTGGTTTCATGGCAGGCGCGGGGGTTAACCAGGCAGGAGGTTACTTTCCCGACGAAGATCTGATCCAGACAGGCCTGATTACAGCCGATGCAGGTGTTGATCTCATCCGCACGCCCGCTTTGCGCTTTGGAAAGCAGTTCTGCATCTGCCAGGAACGGACGCGCCATCGACACCATATCGGCATCGCCGCGTGAGATGACATCATCCGCCACCTGCGGATCGTTAATACGGTTAGTGGTCACCAGCGGAACAGACACTTTGCCTTTCAGCTTGCGCGTAACCCAGGTGAATGCTGCGCGCGGTACCGGCGTGGCGATAGTCGGGATACGCGCCTCGTGCCAGCCAATCCCGGTATTGATGAGGGTGGCACCGGCGGCTTCAATCGCCTGCGCCAGCTGGACGGTCTCGTCAAACGTCCCGCCGCCTTCCACCAGATCCAGCATCGACAGGCGGAAGATGATAATAAAGTCAGCGCCCGCACGTTCGCGCACGGCGCGTACCACATCGACGGCAAAGCGCATACGTCGCGCATAATCGCCGCCCCATTCGTCGTCACGCTGGTTAGTGCGGGCGGCGAGGAATTCGTTAATCAGATAGCCCTCGGAGCCCATTACCTCGACGCCGTCATAGCCTGCTTCACGCGCCAGCGCCGCACAGCGGGCGAAGTCGTCAATCAGCGCCAGCACTTCATCGTGGCTGAGGGCATGCGGCTTGAAGCGGTTAATCGGTGCCTGAATGGCCGACGGTGCCACCAGATTGGGCTGATAGCTATAACGCCCGGTATGCAGGATCTGTAGGGCAATTTTACCGCCTTCGCTGTGAACGGCATCGGTCACAATGCGATGGTGCGGCAGTTGTGACGCATCGTTAAGCACCGCTCCGCCTTCCATCCCCACGCCTGATGGCGCGGGAGCCACACCCCCGGTGACGATCAGCGCCACCCCGTGGCGCGCGCGCTCGGCATAAAAGGCCGCCAGACGCTCGGCCCCGTCCGGATGCTCCTCCAGCCCGGTATGCATTGAGCCCATCAACACGCGGTTTTTGAGCGTTGTGAACCCCAGATCGAGGGGGGCGAATAGCGACGGGTAGCGGCTCATAGTCTCTTCCAGTGTAAAATTATTGTTATGTGGTCGGATGAGTTACTAATTTAGCCAGCACGAAGTAAAAGGGAAAAGGGGAATGCAGTGATTGTGATGGGATTCAAATATTGGTGTGGCCTGATGCCCTCACCCTAA